>DWWG01000172.1 GCA_019119875.1 Candidatus Dietzia intestinigallinarum
ACTAGCCCCCGCCCGGGGTCAGGCCCCGCCGCCGGGGGACTCGTCGCCCTCCTCGGAGCAGGGCGGCTCGGTGGTGCCCACGGGCGCCCCGTCGTCCTGCTCCTCCTCGGGGATCGTGTGCAGCGGGTGGATCGGCTCCGGCGCCGGCGCCTCCTCGTTCCTCTCGAGCTCATCGGCCGAGTAGGCGCGGTCCCACTGCCGCGTGACGGTCGGCAGCCGCTCGCCCATGTCGTCGTGGATACCGCGCACGAGGCTGTACATCATGACGAAGCCCATGACGAAGAACGGCAGACCGATCACCGTGATGACCTGCTGCAGCGCGGTGAGTCCGCCCTCGCCGGTGCCGACGAGGATCGTGGCGCCGACGGCACCCATGAGCACGCCCCAGATGACGCGCTGGTGCGTGGGCGAGACCTGGACGTCGTCGTCCTTGCCCGAGGCCATCATGTCGACGACCATCGCCGCCGAGTCGACGGACGTGGTGAAGAAGATGACGACGAGCAGCACGGCCAGACCGGAGACGAGCGTCGCAAGCGGGTAGTTGGACAGGAACTCGAACAGCGCGCCCGGGATGTCCTCGTCGACGACCACCCGCTGGGCCAGGCCACCGTCCCCGTTGAGCTCGATGTCGAACGAGGCCATGCCGAAGATGCCGAACCACAGGACCGAGAAGGCCACCGGCAGCCCCAGGACACCGAACACGAACTCGCGGATCGTGCGCCCCCTGCTGATGCGGGCGATGAAGATGCCCACGAACGGCGACCAGGTGATGGTCCACGCCCAGTAGAACACGGTCCACGTGTTCTGCCAGCCGGCCAGGTCGTCGCTGGCGGGGAACACGTTGTTCCACAGCGCCAGCTCCGGCAGCGTGGTCAGGTACACGCCGAGCGACTCGACCGAGCCCTTGAGCAGGAACAGCGTCGGCCCGGTGACGAGGATGAAGATCAGCAGGCCGATCGCCATCGCGATGTTGAGGTTGGACAGGCGCTTGATGCCCTTCTCCAGGCCCAGGCCGACCGAGATGCAGGCGATCGTGGTGACGATCGCGATGGTGAGCACCTGCACGAACGGCGAGATCGCGATGCCGAACAGCTCGTTGAGCCCGGCGTTGATCTGCAGGGTGCCGAGACCGACCGAGGTGGCCACGCCGAACACGGTGCCGATGACGGCCACCACGTCGATGGTCTTGCCGACGGGGCCGAAGACCTTGTCACCCAGCAGGGGCGCGAAGATCGAGCTCACCCGCGGCGGCATCTTGCGCTTGTAGATGAAGTACGCGAACGCCAGCGAGGGCAGCGCGAAGATCGTCCACGTGTGCAGGCCGAAGTGGTACAGCGTGAAGGCCATGGCCTGGGTCGCCGCCTCCGCACTCGCGGGCTCCATGCTCCCGCGCGGCGGATTGGCGAAGTGCGAGATCGGTTCCGCCACACCCCAGAACATGAGGATCGAGCCGATGCCGGCCGCGAACAACATGCCGAACCAGGTGGCGGTGGAGTGTTCCGGCCGCTCGTCGTCGGCACCCAGGCGGACGTGCCCGTAGCGGCTCATGGCGATCCAGATGAGGAAGAACAGGAACGCCGTGACACCGAAGATGTAGAACCAGCCCAGGTTGGTCATGATCCAGTTCGAGGCCACCCCGAAGACCTCGCCCACCCAGTCGCCGAAGGCGATGGTGATGATCACGAACGCCACCATCAGGCCGACCGTGGTGAGGAAGACCCCCGGGTCGGTCTTGAGTCGCAGTGCTCGCATGATCCGTTCGGACATGGTCTCCCTCGTCGTGACGTGAACTTCAGTACGCGAAGTTGTGTACCACGAAAACCTTGCCCGCCCCGTAGGCGATGCCCATACCGGCCGAACGGTATTGCGGATCGAGGAGATTCTCGTTGTGCCCGGGCGACTTCTTCCACAGGTCAACCAGGCACACCGCACCGCAGTGGGTCCCGGCCGAGACGATGTTCTCGCCGTACCCCCGATCGATGAGGGATGTGTTGTGGACCACCTCGTCACGGGAGGCGAGCCGCTCCGCCCACGCCTGGGCCTCGTGGTCGAGATCCGGGTTCGGCGCGAGCGCGCCCAGGCCGTGGGCCGCGCGGTACGCGTCGATCTCCGTGATGATGCCACCGCGGAGATCGCCGGAGATGTCCTGGTAGACCATCCCCGTCGAGCCGACCGCCGCCCACGCGTCGGGCGGGACCGCGGCGCGCACCTGGGAGACGAGGCCGTCCACCTGCACGGCGAGGTGGGGCGGCAGGAGAGACGGCACCGGCTGGGCCGACGCGGTGGCCGCACCCCCGCCCGCTGCACCGCCGCCGAGAACGGTGGCGGAGGTGACTGCAATGGCCGCGAGTGACGTGCTGAGCCTGGAGCGCATGGTGGTGATCATGCCGCCTCGGCGAGCCTGAAGCGAACCGATTGACGGATGAGGTACGAGTTTCAGAAACGCCTGTGAACTGCAGTTATCACTGTGACTGATGTGACTTGTGGGGCACGAGGAATCGGCCCGCCCCCGGGAGCACCTCGGCCGTCACGGGCAGCGGTGCGACCGGGTCACCGTCGGCGAACGCCTCGACGTCCGGGGCCTCGATCCGGACCGTCCGGCACCGCCGGGTCACCACCCCGTCCAGTCCCACGTGCCGACCGGAATAGATCTTGGGGAAATGCCGGGCGAAGCGGAGCTTGGAGATCCGGCCGACGTACACCACGTCGAACAGTCCGTCAGCCCGATCGGCGTGGGGCGCGATCTTCATGTCCCCGCCGTAACTGCGCGTGATCGCGAACGCGCTCAGCAGCACCTCGGTCTCCACCACCTCCTCCGTCGGGAGCCCGGCGTCGAACGTCATCCGGAACCGTCGGGGACGGTAGAACGGGAACTCGAGCGCCGAGGCCAGCACGTAGCGCAACGGGCCGGACAGCAGCCTCATCTCGTTGACCTTGCGGTTGATCCTGGAATCCATGCCGGCGCACAGGATCGAGGCGAACACCTGTGGCTCGCCGCCGTCCGGGGTGGCCTGCCCGAGATCCACCTGCTCCACGAGCCCGGCGGCCACCACGTCCGCGGCCGCCTCCGGGTCACCGAGCGGGATGCCGTAGTCGCGGGCCAGATCGTTGCCGGTGCCGGCGGGGATGATCCCCACCGGCACCTCGGTGTGCACCTGCGCCCTGACCGCGAGCGAGACCATCCCGTCGCCGCCGCACACCACCAGCGCGTCGACGCCACCGGCCACCGCCCGCCTCGCCATGGCGAGGGACTCCCCGGCGTCGGCGCCGATCAGCCGGGTGACCTCGATCCCGTGCGACCGCAGTCGCGCCTCGCCCCGATCGGCCACCCGCCCGCGCGCCCCACCGCCCGCGGCGGGGTTGACCAGGAGGGCGACGGTGGTGATCCGCCGCTTCGTGAATCGCTCGCTCATGGGATGAGTGTCCCCGGATTGCACACGCCGTGCGGGTCAACGGCCGCCTTCACCGCGCGCAGCATGGCCACACCCACCGGCCCGATCTCGTCGGCCAGGTACGGCCGGTGATCGGCGCCCACCGCGTGGTGGTGCGTGATGGTGCCGCCCGCGGCGACGATCGCCTCGGAGGCCGCCCGCTTGGCGTCCATCCACTGCTCGATCGGGTCCTCGCCCCGCTGGCCCGCCACCACGGTGAAGTAGAGCGACGCGCCGGTGGGATAGACGTGGCTGATGTGGCACATGACCAGCGCGGGGGTTCCGCTCGCCTCAAGCGACGACGACAACGCCGCCGCGACCGCGTCCCGCAGCGCGGGGATGTCCGCCCAGTCCGTGGCCGTCTCCAGAGTCTCGACCAGCGCGCCGTTGTCCAGCAGCGAATCCCGCAGGACCGGCGCGCCGAAACGGCCGTGCTCCCACGACCTGGCCGGCTCCGCGCCCAACGACGTGCCGCCGTGCGCCAGGAGCACGTCCCGGGTCTCGGCGTGCCTCGCCCCGGCGTGCTCGGCGGTCCCCTCGAACAGGCACAACGCCAGGCAGCCGCCGGACTGCGCGCCTGCGGACTGCTCACCGATCGACTCGGTGGCGGTGGCCAGGTTGACCATCGTCTCCGTCTCGTCCGACAGGCGGATCACGGTGGGGCCGGTGCCCTGCTGCTCGACAGCGCGCAACGCCGCCGCACCGGTGGCGAAATCCGGGAACCGGAACGCCTCGTGCCGCACGACCTCCGGGATCGGGTGGATCCGCACCCCGACCCGGGTACACACCCCGAACGCGCCCTCCGAGCCCAGCAGCCACTGCCTCAGGTCCGGCCCGGCCGCCGACGCCGGCGCCCGCCCCGCGTCCACCACCCCGATCGGCGTCACCACGGTCAGGCTGCGGACCATCTCGTCGAACCGCCCGTACCCGGCCGAACTCTGGCCCGACGAGCGCGTCATGGCGAAGCCGCCCAGCGTGGCGTACGGGAAGGACTGCGGGAAGTGCCCCAGCGAGAAGCCGTGCCCGGCCAGCAACTCCTCGGCGCGCGGGCCCGTGACGCCCGCGCCGAACACCGCCTCACCCGACTCGGTGTCGATCGATTCGAGTCGGTCGAACCGGACCAGGTCCACGCTCAGCACCGCCCGGTTCCGGCCGACCTCCGGGTTCAGCCCGCCCACCACGGAGGTGCCGCCGCCGAAGGGGACCAGGGCGACCGACTCGCGTTCGCACCACGCGAGCAGCGCGGCCACCTCGTCGTCGTCACCCGGCGCCACCACCGCGTCCGGGCAGGCCACCTCGGGGCGCAGACGCCACGCCAGGAGGTCGGGGGTGGATTTGCCGCGGGCGCGCGGAAGACGCTGCTCGTCGTCGACGGACACGTTGCCGGCCCCGACCAGGGCGACCAGCGCGGCGATGTCGTCGTCGTCCAGCCTGGACGGCGAGGCCCTCACCGCGGCCGGGTCGAACGCGACGCCGCTCTCGGCGGACACGCCCAGCACCTCGCGAAGCAGGTCGCGGATGCCGTCACCGAGCTCCCGGGCGTCGGCGTCGGCGCCCCAGCGGGACAGGGTCATGGGCGGCAGGGGAAGGTTGCCAGCGCGTGTGGTCTCGCTCATACTGGAACAGTAACCCATAATCTGTTCCATTCCCACCGCACTCGCCCGACCCACAGCCCGACCCACAGGAGGACCGGTGTCGACCCGTGACCGCGCGCTCGACGCCGCCCACACGTCGATCCTCGAGATCGGCGCCACCCGCACCACCATGGTCGAGATCGCCCGGCGCTCCGGCGTCGGTCGCACCACCCTCTACCGGCACTGGCCCGACGTCACCGCACTGTTCGCCGACCTGCTCACCCGTGAACTCACCGCGGCCGTGAGACTGGTCGACCCCACCCCCCGCGACCTCGACCACCTCACCGACCAGCTCTGCGCCGTGGCCGACGCCATCCGCACCGACCCGCTGCTAGAGGCGATCCGCCGCCACGAATCCGACCTGCTCGCCGAGTACCTCCTGCGCCGCCTCGGCGCCTCCCAGCGCGCGCTCATCGACACCCTGCGCGGGGTTCTCGCCCACACCCTGGGCCAGGACCGCGACCCCGCCACCACCGCGACCATGCTCTACCTCGCCGTCCAGGGCGCCGTCCTGTCCGCGCCGCTGGCCGACCCGCCGCTCGACCCCGACACCTGGCGGGCCGAGCTCCACCGACTCGTCAGGGGATACCTGCGCCCGTGAACACCACCGCCCTGTCCGCCACCCGCCGCGCCCGCGAACTCGCCGACCTGCGCCGACGCGACACACCGCTCGACCTCATCGTGATCGGCGGCGGGATCACCGGCGCCGGCATCGCCCTCGACGCCGCCTCCCGCGGACTCGACGTGGCGCTGCTCGAGGCCCACGACCTGGCGTTCGGCACCAGCCGCTGGTCCTCCAAACTCGCACACGGCGGACTGCGCTACCTCGCCAGCGGCAACGTGGGGATCGCGCACCGCTCGGCCGTCGAACGCGGCATCCTGCTCCAGCGCACCGCCCCCCACCTGGTGCGGCCGCTCGCCCAGGTGGTGCCCGTCCACCGCGACACCTCCCCGCTCGGCGCCGTCCTGCCGGGCCTGGGGTTCGTGGCGGGCACCGTCCTGACGCGCCTGGCCGGTACCGGCGCCGACCGACTGCCGGGCGCACGCCTCGTGGGTCCCCGCCGCGTGACCGGACTCGTGCCGGGCGTGCGCCGCGACGGACTGTGCTTCGGCCACGTCAACTGGGACTGCGGGCTGGTCGACGACGCGCGCCTGGTCACCGCCGTCGCGCGCACCGCCGCCGGGTACGGCGCCCGGATCATCACGCGCGCCCGGGTGGTCGAGGCGTCCGGAACGCGCGTCACCGTGCGCGACGAGTCCCCGGTCCACGACGACGACAACGCCGTCACCCGCGAGTTCACCCTCCCCGCCCGGGCCGTCGTCTCGGCGACCGGCGTGTGGGCCGGCGAGACCGCCCCGGAGGTGAGTGTGCGCCCGTCGCGGGGTACGCACCTGGTGATCGACGCCGCCGCTCTCGGCCACCCCACCGGCGCGCTCACCGTGGCGGTCCCGGGCGAGATCAACCGGTTCTGCTTCGCGATCCCCGCCGGCTTCGGGCGCCTGCACGTGGGCCTGACCGACGTCGACGCCCCCGGGCCCGTCCCGGACGTCCCCGAGTCCTCCGACGACGAGATCGACTTCCTCCTCGACGTGATCAACCGCGCGCTGGCCACCGCCCTGACCCGCGACGACGTCCTGGGCACCTTCGCCGGGCTCCGGCCGCTGGTCGACACCGGCGACGGGGCCCCCACCGCCGACCTGTCCCGTGAACACGCCGTCCTCACCTCCCACAACGGGCTCGTCACGGTCACCGGGGGCAAGCTCACCGAGTACCGGCTCATGGCCGAGCAGGCGGTCGACCTGGTGGCCGAACGCGCCGGGCTGGCCGCCTCGCCGTGCCGCACCGCCGACCTGCCGCTGGTCGGGGCGCCGGGGCATGCCGCCGGCTCCGACGCGGCCGCCCCGACCCCGGACGGTCTCCTGCCCGCATCGCTGGTGGAGCGATACGGGCAGGAGGCGGCCACCGTCGTGGCGGTGAGCGGGCTGGACCGTCCGCTCGACCCGGTGGCGGCGGGCCTGGACGTGACCCGCGCCGAGTTCTCCTTCGCGGTGACCCACGAGGGCGCGCTGACCGTCGACGACGTGCTCGACCGGCGCAGCCGGGTGGGGCTGGTGCCCGCCGACCGCGCCGCCGCCGAGCCCGCCGCGCGGGAGGCGGTCGCGCTGGTCAGCGAGCTCTGATCAGCGCACCGGTGCGGGCGCCGGGAACCGGGCGGTGAAGTTCTCGAACGAGAACGTGGCCAGCGCCCGCGCCCGGTCCAGGCCGAGTTCACGGACGGCCGCGGTGAAGCGCGCGACGTCCGGGGCGCCTTCCCCGGCATCGGGGGCGAGCGTGATCGTGGTGCCGCCGGCGACGCGGATCCGGCCGCCCGAGACCTTGGCCTTGGCGCCGACCAGCACGGGCTCGCCGTCCAGCACCTGGATGCAGTTCATCCCGATCGACTGACTGCCCGGCAGCGGGAGGCCGATCCTGGTGTCGAGCGTGATGTCGATGCCCGAGGCACCGCCGGAGCCGACGGCACCGAGGCGGGCGTCGTCGAGCGCGCCGCCGGCGGTGCCGACCATGTCGCCCTTCCATTTGGGAAAGCCCCACAGCTCGTTTCCCGCGGCCAGCGTGAAGTCCTGGTCGACCGGGAGCTCGTGGATGTGCACCCGCGTGCCGACTCCCGGGACCTTGACCTGGAAGGCCAGCCCGATCTCGTGGTAGGCGCCGAGGACGTTGCCGGGCACGTCGTGGTAGCGGACGTGGATCAGGACCACCGGGGTACGCCCGCCGGGCAGCGACACCGGCTCGGCGCCGGCGGCGTCGAGCACCGCGGACTGGCGCCCGCCGGCGATGAGCCGGCGGGCGACGGCGGACCGGCCGAGGAACGTCGCTCCGGAGATCGAGGCGGACACGACGGGGACGGGAAAGCTGATCTCCCGGCCCGCGACGACGCGTGTTGTGGAGGAACTCATACCCCGACGTTATCTGGTCACGTGACCAATTTCACTGGGTTCGCACACGCCGTGTCAGTCTGCCGTCGGGCCCGCGCCCGGGGCGGCCTGACGGCCCTTGTACTGCGGACGCAGCAGGTTGGCCGGTGACAGGATGTCGTCGACCTCGTCCTCCGAGAGCAGTCCCATCTCCAGCACGACCTCCCGCACACCGCGCCCGGAGCGCGCGCACTCGCGGCCCACGAGGTCGCCGTTGTGGTGGCCGATGACCGGGTTGAGGTAGGTGACGATCCCGATCGAATCCAGGACGTTGCGCCGCGCGACCTCCACGTTCGCGGTGATGCCCCGCACGCACTTCTCGGTGAGCGTGTCCATCGCGGAGGTCAGCAGCGAGATGGACTCGAACATGGCCTGCGCGATCACCGGCTCCATCACGTTGAGCTGCAGCTGGCCCGCCTCGGCGGCCATGGTCACCGTGACGTCGTTGCCGATCACCTTGAAGCACACCTGGTTGACCACCTCGGGGATCACCGGGTTGACCTTGGCCGGCATGATCGACGATCCCGCCTGCAACTCGGGCAGGTTGATCTCGCCCAGCCCCGCCCGTGGGCCGGAGGACAGCAGCCGCAGGTCGTTACAGATCTTCGACAGTTTGGCCGCGGTCCGCTTGAGGGCGGCGTGGACGTTGACGTAGTCCCCGGTGTCGCTGGTCGCCTCGATGAGGTTCATCGCCCCGGTGACCGGAAGCCCCGTCACGGCCCGCAGGTGGCTGATCACCGACCGGCGGTAGTCGGGCGGCGTGTTGACGCCCGTGCCGATCGCGGTGGCGCCGAGGTTGACGTCGAGCAACATCCGTGCCGCCGAGCCGAGGACGTGCAGCTCCTCGTCGAGCGTCACCGCGAAGCCGCCGAACTCCTGCCCCAACGACATCGGGACCGCGTCCTGCAACTGGGTGCGGCCCATCTTGAGCACCTCGCGGAACTCCTCCGACTTGTCGTAGAAGGCCTCCCGCAGTGCGACGATCGCCGGCTCGAGCCGCTCGAGCGCGTGCCACAGCGCGATGCGGAAGCCGGTCGGGTAGGCGTCGTTGGTGGACTGCGAGCAGTTGACGTGGTCGTTCGGACTGACGACGTCATAGGCACCCTTGGGCTGGCCGAGCCGCTCGAGCGCGAGGTTGGCCACCACCTCGTTGGCGTTCATGTTGACCGAGGTGCCGGCGCCGCCCTGGAACACCGACGAGGGGAACTGGTCCATACAGCGGCCGTCGACCAGGATCTCGTCGCACGCCCCGACGATCGCCTCGGCCACCGTCTTGTCCAGCACCCCCATCTCGTGGTTGGCCAGCGCGGCGGCCTTCTTGACCATGACCATGCCGCGGACGAAGTCCGGGATGTCGCTGATCGTGGCGGAGCCGATAGGGAAGTTCTCCACCGCACGCACCGTGTGCACGCCGTAGTAGGCGTCCGCCGGCACCTCCCGGGTTCCGAGCAGGTCCTCTTCCACACGTGTGCGACTCATCAGCCCTCCACTTCTCAGATCCTGTCGACCAGCAGCTTGGCGAACGCCGCCGGGTCGGCGAGCTTCCCGCCCTCGGCCAGCACCGCCGCACCGGAGATCAACCGGGCGGTGTCCTTGAGCTCGGCCGCCGACGGGTCCTTGGCGTGCTGGCTGCGCAGCCGCTCCACCAGCGGGTGCGACGGGTTGATCTCGAGGATCCGCTTGCTGGTGGGCAGTTCCATGCCCGAGGCCCGGTACATGGCCTCCAGCTGCGGGGTCATGTCGAACTCGTCGCCCACCATGCAGGCCGCGGACTCGGTGAGACGGTGCGACAGCCGCACCTGCTTGACCTCGTCCTCCAGCTCCTCTCCGAGCCATGCGAGCAGGTCTGCGAACTCGGCGGCGTCCGGCTGCTCCTCGTCCTCCGACGCGGTCTCGCCGACACCCGACAGGTCCACATCACCCTTGGCCACGGACCGCAGCCGCTTGCCGTCGACCTCGCCGACCGCGTCGACCCACACCTCGTCGACCGGATCGGTGAGGACGAGCACCTCGACGCCGCGTGCCCGGAACGCCTCCAGGTGCGGGGAGTTCTCCACCGCCGCGCGGGACGTACCGGTGAGGTAGTAGATCTCCTCCTGCCCCTCCACCATCCGCTCGACGTACTCGGCGATGGTGGTGCCGCCCTCGGTGTTCTCGGCGCGCGTCGAGGCGAACGTGCTCACCGCGAGCAGCTGGTCGCGGGACTCCACGTCGGCGATCAGGCCCTCCTTGAGGACCGCGCCGAAGTTGGTCCAGAAGCCCTTGAACTCCTCGGGGCGGTCGTTGCGGAGCTGCTCGATCGTCTGCAGCACGCGCTTGACCAGGCGCTTGCGGATGGCCCGGATCTGCCGGTCCTGCTGCAGGATCTCACGCGAGACGTTGAGCGAGAGGTCCTGGGCGTCGACGATGCCCTTGACGAAGCGCAGGAACGGCGGGACCAGCTCCTCACAGTCGTCCATGATGAACACGCGGCGGACGTAGAGCTGCACGCCCCGCTTGGCGTCCGGCGAGAACAGATCGAACGGCGCCTGCGACGGCAGGAACAGCAGCGCCTGGTACTCGAACGTGCCCTCGGCCCGGAGCGTGATGGTCTCCAGCGGCTCGTCCCACGCGTGCGAGATATGACGGTAGAAGTCCGAATACTCCTCGTCGGAGACCTCCGACCTGGGGCGCGTCCAGAGCGCCTTCTGCGAATTGAGTGTGACGGTCTCCGAGATCGTGTTCTCGGCCGAGGGGTCGTTGCCCTCGTCGTCGTCCCCCTCCGGCTCCGGCGCCGGACGCTCCACCTCCATGCGGATCGGCCAGGCGATGAAATCGGAGTACGTGCGCACCACGCGACGCAGCGTGTGCTCGGCGGTGTAGTCCGGCAGCGCGGCGTCCCCGCCGGCTGGCTTGAGCTGCAGGATCACCGACGTGCCCTGGGGCGCGTCGTCCACCTCCTCGATCGTGTACGTGTCCTCGCCGCTGGAGGTCCACCGCGTACCGACCTCCTCGCCGGCCTTGCGGGTGACGAGCGTGACCGTGTCCGCGACCATGAACGTCGAGTAGAAGCCGATACCGAACTGCCCGATCAGGTCGGCCGTGGCCTGCTCCGAGATCTCGCCCGACTCCTGCGCCGCACGGGCCGCCGACAGCGCCTCCCGCATCTGGCCGGTGCCCGACCGGGCGAGCGTGCCGATGAGATCCACGACCTCCTCGCGGGACATGCCGATGCCGTTGTCCCGGATCGTGAGCGTGCGCGCCTGCTCGTCCGGAATCAGCTCGATGTGCAGGTCCGAGGTGTCCACCCCGAGCGTCGAGTCCTGCAGCGCCGCCAAGCGCAGCTTGTCCAGGGCGTCCGAGGAGTTGGAGATGACCTCGCGGAGGAACGTGTCCGGGTTCGAGTAGATCGAGTGGATCATCAGATCCAACAGCTGGCGGGTCTCTGCCTGGAACTCCCTGGTCTCGGCATTCCCGGTGTGCTGACTCATGGCCGTGTCGATTCCCTTCTTCGCGTCAGTTCTCCGCGCCCCCGGCGGGGTGTGGTCGTTCGGTGACAACCTATCCGGTCGGTCGGACATTCCCGCGCGGCGCGCGAAGCCCCGCACCGCCTCGACCCCCTCTGACCTGGGGTGCCCTGCAGGCGGCCTGCAGGGCACCCCAGGTCAGCGGGGTTGTCGTCGGGTCGCGACGCCACGCCGTACCTCGCATGCCTCACCTCGCATGCCTCACCTCGAACACCGCTTCATGTCGTACCTCGAACGTACGGTCGCCCCATGACTTCAGAGCACCCCACCGACGACACCGCCGGCACCCACCCCACCACCGAATCGACCGAGCCCACGGGCCCGCCGCCCGGCTTCACCTTCGAGGCCGGCCCTGGCTCCGAGCTCCTGGTTCCGGAGGCCTACGCCCGGTGGGATCCCGTCCAGCAGCGCGGTTATCTGGCCAGACGCCTGGTCAACGCCGCCGAGGGACGCACGGTGCAGTACGCCTATGACTGCGTCCGGATCGCGAGCGAGCGGGATCCGGACCGGGACCCGTGGGAATCCGCGGCGGGGATGATCGGGGCGGCCATGGCGCTCTCCCGTCACGGCGCGACCCGGCTCATCAGCACCGCCGTGGAGTTCATCGAACGCCTGCCACGCACGGCCGCGCTGCTGAGGAACGGCTGGATCGGACTCCACGCCGCGCACACCATCGCCGACGAGACCGCAGTGGTCGACGACGCGATGATGCCCGAGATCGATCGACGCATCTGCGAGGGGCTCGCGCCCACCAGGCGGCGAACGCACCCGCCTCACCTCGGCCCGCTGCGCAAGATGCTGTCCAAGACCATCAACAAGTACGACCCTGTGGGCGCGGACGCACGCGCCGAGGCGTCGCGGCGCGACCTGGATGTGGAGACGGTCCCGCTGCAGGGGGACCGTGTTCTCCTGAGCGCCACGCTCACGGTGGAGGACGCCCTCGAGATCAGCCAGCGGCTCGATAGCCTCGTCCGCAGCGCCGGGCGCGATGATCCGCGCAGCATCGGGCAACTCCGCGCCGCCGGCCTGCTCGCCATGAGTCGCGGATGGACCTGCTTACCCGACCCGGACGGTGAGCACCCCGGCGACCCGAACGCCCAGGCAGCGGCCCGGCGTGTGGTGATCCATGCGTACGACGACGGCAGTGAGGACAACCGCGGCATCTCCCTCTACGGCTACGGGCCGATCACCAGGCACACCGCCGAGCAGCTGGAACGCAGTGCCCGGGTCCGGATCGACGAGCTGGAGATTCTCGCGGATCCGGAGAGCGCGGCCGCCGGCCGGTACGCGCCCTCCGAGGCGCTGGCCAGGTTCTGCCGAGGCCGCGACGGGAACTGCGTATTCCCGGGCTGCCAGGGCAGGGCCGAGCACGCGGACCTCGATCACATCATCCCGTTCGACCACGACGATCCCGCGCGCGGCGGCCGCACCACGAGCGACGACCTCGCGTGCCTGTGCCGTACCCATCACCGGCTCAAGACCGACGGCGTGTGGTCCTACTTCCGGGACGTGGACGGGTCGTACGTGTGGCTGCACGGTCCCAATCACCCGGCGCCCGACACCGGCACCCGGATCATCACCACCCCGAGCGGCCCGTTGGCGCACCTCGCTGCGCCCCGGCACCCGGAGAGGTCTCGGCAGCAGCAAGAGGCCGCCGAAGCCGGACGCACCGGCGGTTCGGCGAGCGGCACCACGCAGCATCGGCGGCCCCACCTGCGTGAACGCCGCGAGGCCGAGCGTTCCAGACGCCGCGAGCGGGCCCGGCAGAGGCGTCAGGACGCGACGCGGACAGATCGGGCCACACGCCCGCAGGGCGACGAACCGGGCTACGCAGACCCTCCCTTCTGATCCCCTCCCACAAACCATTGCCAGCACCGGTCACGGGGGTTAGCGTCGTCATAAGAAGGAGACGCCGCACCGACGCCCCCTGCCACCAGCCAAGCGAAAGGTGCCGACATGGCCCTGACCTCCATCCCCTACCTCTCGTTCCCGGGCAACGCGTCCGAGGCGTTCCCCTACTACCGGGAGCTCTTCGGCGGAGAGCTCGACATGCAGACCTACGACGCGATGCCCTCGCTTGAGGGATTCCCGTTCACCCCACCTCCCGGAGCGGTGGCCCACGCGACCCTCACCGCCCCCGGGATCACGCTGGCCGGCGGAGACGCCATGGGCGACGACCTGCCCTCACTGTCCAGCTCCGTCTACTCGTTCCTGCTCGTCTTCGACTCCGCCGACGAGGCTCGCGGATTCATCGACACGGTGATCAGCGGCGGCGGCGCGGCGGGGATGCCGTTCGAGCAGGCACCGTGGGGAGACCTGTACGGACAGGTCACCGACAGGTTCGGGGTCCGCTGGGCCGTCAACGTGCCCGCCAGCGCCTGACTCCGGGCGATAACCGGACATAGCCCCCGTACCGATCACCGCCGCTTGTTACCGTGAGGCCATGGATATCACTGGAGCAAGTGCGATCGTCACGGGCGGCGCGTCGGGCATCGGCGCAGCCGTCGTCCGTCAGCTCGCCGCCAAGGGCGCGAAGGTTGTCGTGGCGGACCTCAATGCCGAGAAGGGCGAGGCCCTCGCCAAGGAAGTCGGCGGGGTGTTCGTCTCCGTCGACGTGACCAAGACCGACCAGAACGAGAAGGCCGTCGCGGCCGCCGTCGAGCTGGGGCCGCTGCGCTATCTCGTCAACTCGGCCGGCATCGGTTGGGCGCAGCGCACCATCGGTCGCGACGGCGAGTACTCGTCGGCCTTCGATCTGGACTCGTTCCGCAAGGTCATCGACATCAACCTCATCGGCTCCTTCGACATGCTGCGTCTGGCAGCCACCAAGATGAGCCTCAACGAGGCGGACGAGGACGGCCAGAAGGGCGCGATCGTCAACATGGCCTCCGTCGCCGCGTTCGACGGCCAGATCGGCCAGGCCGCCTACTCGGCCTCCAAGGGCGGCATCGTGGGCCTGACCCTGCCCGTCGCCCGCGATCTGGCGGCCGCCGGCATCCGCGTCAACACCGTCGCCCCCGGCCTGATCGACACCCCGATCTACGGCGAGGGCCCCGAGTCGGAGGCGTTCAAGGCCAAGCTGGGTGAGAGCGTGCTGTTCCCGAAGCGTCTCGGGTCCGGCGACGAGCTCGCCTCCATGGTCATGGAGCTGCTCGGAAACCCGTACATGAACGCGCAGACCGTCCGCGTCGACGGTGGTATCCGGATGCCACCGAAGTGACCTGACCCGGGGCCGGTCAGGACCTGGCGCGCCGCTTCTTGAGCCGGCCCTCGAGGTACACGGCGAACCTGGTGAGCGTGTAGTTGATGGTCACGAACAGGATGCCCGCGACGATGTACGCCGGCACGGTGTTGGCGTACGCCGAACCGAGGGTCTTGGACCAGGTCAACAGCTCCAGGTAGGTGATGCCGTAGCCGAGGGCGGAGTCCTTGAGGACCACGACCAGTTGGCCGACGAGGGCCGGGAGCATGGCGGTCAGCGCCTGGGGGAGCTCGATGGACCGGAGCACCTGCCCGGGCGTGAGCCCGACCGCCAGCCCCGCCTCGGCCTGGCCCTTCGGCAGCCCGTGCACGCCGGAGCGCACCAGCTCGGCGATCACCGCCCCGTTGTAGAGCGTGAGTGCGGTGACCACCGCGGCGAGCGGGGCGTGGACGTTCGGCACCAGGTCGGAGGTGGCGAAGTAGCCGAAGTAGGCGAACACCATCATGAGCAGGACCGGGACGGCGCGGAAGAACTCGACGATCACGCCGCAGAACCAGCGCACCGGGCCGACCGGTGACAGCCGACCCATGCCGAAGAGCAGGCCGAAGATCACGGCGAGGACGATCGAGATCCCGGCAGCGGTGAAGGTGCCCCTCAGGCCCGGGATGAGGTAGGACGTCCAGACCTGCGGGTCGGTGACGAACGGCTTCCACATCGAGGAGTCGAGCTGGCCGGCCTCCTCGAAGCGGAGGTAGATGACGTAGGCGATCGCGAGCGCGATGAGGACGCCGACGCCGGTGAGGATCCTGTGCCGCATCCGGGCCTTGGGGCCGGGGGCGTCGAACAGTACTGTCTGGGCGCTCATCGCTTCACCGCCAGCTTCCGGGACAGGGACGTCGTTCCCAGCCCGATCGGCAGGGTGAGGATCACGAACACCATCGCGAAGAAGAAGAACATCGGCAGGCTGGCACCCTCGTTCTCGGTGATGATCTGCATCAGGCCGGCCGAGTCGCCGACGCCGATCACGGCGGCGACAGTCGAGTTCTTGATCAGGGCGATCACGACCGACCCGAGCGGGGCGACGGCACCGCGGAACGCCTGCGGCAGGATCACCTCGCGCAGGGACTGGCCGAAGCCCAGCCCGATCGAGCGGGCCGCCTCGGCCTGGCCGACCGGCACCGTGTTGACGCCGGAGCGCAGGGCCTCACAGATGTAGGCCGCGTGGTAGACGGACAGCATGATCACGGCCCACCAGAACGCGTTGCGGGCGAAGTCGGTCGACACCGACATCTGCATGATGAACGACAGTCCCAGGATGCTGAAGACCATCAGCAGGGTCAGTGGCAGGTTGCGGAACGTGTTGACGTACGAGGTTCCGATGCCCCGCAGCACCGCCACCGGGGAGACGCGCAGGACCGCGACGATCGTCCCCAGGATGAACGCACCGATGATGCCGAGCACCGAGAGCTGGATCGTGACCCAGACGGCCCCCAGGACGTCGTATTCGGCGAACATATCGCCCATGGTCACCCTTCCTTAGGGAGTGCCTCCGGCGCCACGCCCCGGGCCGGATCCGCGGCCCGGGGTCGTGGCGGAGGCAGTTGACGATTCAGACCTGACCGGGTCAGGAGCAGGTGTCCGGCTCCGGCGGGTTGCCCGGCCCCGGGGTGAAGCCAGCGGCGCCGAGGGACTCGTCGAACGCGGCCTGCCAGCTCCCGTCGTCGATCATCTCGGTCAGCGCCTCGTTGATCTGCTCGCACTTGTCGACATCGCCCTTCTGGATGCCGATCCCGTACAGCTCCTCGCTGAACGACTCGCCGACCACCCGCAGCTGACCCTGGTACTGGTCCTGCGCGGCGTAACCGGCCAGGATCGTGTCATCGGTGGTCACGGCGTCCACGGCGTTGGACTGCAGCGCGGAGACGCACTCGGAGTAGGTGCCGAACTCCTGGAGGTTGACGCCCGGGACCTGCTCCTGGACGGTCTGGGCCGAGGTCGACCCGCTGACCGAGCACAGGCGCTTGCCGTCGAGCGATTGCGGGCCGGTGATCGACTCGTCGTCGGCACGGACCAGCAGGTCCTGGCCGGCGATGAAGTAGGGGCCGGCGAAGCTGACCTTCTCCTCGCGGGAGTCGGTGATGGAGTAGGTGGCCACGATCATGTCGACCTGGCCGGTCTCCAGCAGGGTCTCGCGCTGGGCACTGGGCGCCTGGACCCACTCGATCTGGTCCTCGGGCGTGCCCATCTTCTCGGCCACGTAGCGTGCGACGTCCACGTCGAATCCCGTGTACTCGTTGCCCTCCTTCAGGCCGAGGCCGGGTTGGTCGAACTTGATGCCGATTTTCAGCTTGTCGCCGTCCTCGTCCGAGCCACAGGCGGCAAGACCGAGTGCCAGGGTCACGGCCGCCGCAGCGGCTCCGATCCGTCGGATGTTCATCTTCTCTCCTCGTGGGTGGTGTGTCAGTTGGTGAGGATCTTGGACAGGAAGTCTTTCGCGCGGTCGCTCTGCGGGTTGGTGAAGAACTCGTCGGGAGTGGCCTGCTCGACCAGTTCGCCGTCGGCCATGAAGACGACGCGGTCGGCCGCCTTGCGGGCGAACCCCATCTCGTGGGTCACCACGACCATCGTCATGCCGGTCTTGGCCAGGCTGGTCATGACGTCCAGGACCTCGTTGATCATCTCCGGGTCCAGCGCGGAGGTGGGCTCGTCGAACAGCATGACCTTGGGGTCCATGGCCAGGGCCCGGGCGATCGCGACGCGTTGCTGCTGTCCGCCGGACAGCTGGGCGGGGTATTTTCGGGCCTGGTGTTCGACTCCGACCCGGGTGAGAAGTTCCATGGCCCGCTTCTCGGCCGCCGCCTTGGACTGCTTGCGGACCTTGACCGGCCCGAGGGTGACGTTCTCGAGGATCGTCTTGTGTGCGAAGAGGTTGAACGACTGGAAGACCATGCCGACGTCGGCGCGGAGCCTGGCCAGCGCCTTGCCCTCCTCCGGCAGGGGCTTGCCGTCGATCGTGATGGTGCCCTCCTCGAACGTCTCGAGGCGGTTGATGGTGCGGCAGAGCGTGGATTTGCCGGACCCCGAGGGGCCGATCACCACCACGACCTCGCCCTGCTCGATGGACAGGTTGATGTTCCTGAGGGCGTGGAAGTCACCGAAGTGCTTGTTGACGCCTGAGATCTCGACCAGTGCCATGGAGGGAGCATAAACGGCTCCCGAGCATCAGACGTCTAACTCGTCACAAGCAGTTCGGGGTCGTCATCATCTTGTGATAAGGATGGCCGATCAGCCGGTGCGGTGCCTGCCGGCCATCCGGTGTCGCTCGGCCTCGGTCAGTCCGCCCCAGACGCCGTAGAGCTCCTTGGTCTCCAACGCGAATGTTCTACAGGTGTCGAAGACCGGGCAGACGGCGCAGACCTCCTTCGCCTTCTGCTCCTTCCTGCGGCGGTCACCCTTGACCTCGTCCTCGAGGCTGTAGAAGAGGTCCTCGTGGCCGATGCAGGCGGCGTCGTCACGCCACGACCAGAAGTCGGCGGTGGGTTCGAGATTCCTGTACCTGGGCATCCACCCTCCATCTCCACACAATCCCGACGTCCGTTGTCACCACCCTGTCAGGGTTGCGTGGAACGTCGACCGCACCGGGTCGGGGCGGAGAAGGACACACCTGTCGTTGACGACGCGACCAGCGCGGATCCGACTTCCACGCCCGGTGGTGAGATTCTGCTAATTACTCGCGGCGTGCCTGATCACCTCCGCGGCACGCGAGGCCGCCCCGTCGACACCCCACCTCGCGCGGATACCGCGACTGCCGGGACGCAGTGCCCCCTCGACCCGGTCGCACACGGCCCGCGCCACGGCTGTCGGGCCGTCGCCGTAGCGCATCACCGTGACCTCGGGCAGCGGGTCCAGGGCGCGGGCGGTGGCGTCGTGCTCGCCGTACTCGTGGCGGCGTGGCACGACCACCAGGGGCACATCGCAGCAGGCCGCGTCGGCGACCGAGGACTGCCCCGCACCGGTCACCACTACATCCGCAGAGGACAACTCCGGCCAGGGGTCGTCGCGCCACGCCGCGTCGGGGCCTCCCATCTCCACCCATTCGGCGGCCCCCATCTTCTGCGTGGAGGCGCGCACCGCCCGCCAGAAGCGGTGGTCACCGCGTGGCCCGGCGCTGTTGAGGTGGACGATGCGAGGACGACGACGAGGCCCCGTAGCCCGGGAGTGTCGCTCGAACCGGGAGATCCCTCCCACCTCACGCACGGGGGCGCCGGAGCCGGCGACGGTGTCGGGGAACACGCCCGGCGGCCAGGCGCCGATGAGGACCTGCGCGGCGCGGCACCGCAGCACGTGCGGCTCGTCCCGGCGCACGCCCGGCGGCAGGGTGCTCACCACAGGGGTGCCGGTCAGGTGCGCCGCCAGCGTCATAGCGGGGGAGCCGTCCACCCAGAGCGTCCGGGGACGGGCCCGCTCGATCCAGGCCAGGGCGGCGCGGCGGGCGCGGACGTCAAGGGACTCCGGCTCCGGCGGGTCGTCGGACACCGGCAGGTGCACAACGCGCACGCCGTGGGGCCGGTGGGAGTCCGCGAGCGGTCCGGCGACCAGGATCGTCACCTCGTCGCCGCGGTCGCGGAGGGCGGCGACGACCGGCAGTGCCCTGTGCAACTGGCCGCGCCCCTGGACGTAGACGCCGATCACGGGCCTGACATCACTCTGCTCCCCGGATCGCGCCGAGGAGGGCGTCGCAGAAGGCGGGGAGATCGCCGGGGTCGCGGCTGGTGGAGATGCCCCGGTCGGAGACGAGCTCGTCGTCGACCCATTCGGCGCCGGCGTTGATCAGGTCGGTGCGCAGGCTCGGGTAGGAGGTGACGCGGCGGCCGCGGACGACGTCTGCCTCGATGAGCACCCACGGGGCGTGGCAGATGGCGAGCACCGGTTTGCCGGCCTCGACCATCTCGCGCACCAGTGTCAGGGCGTGCTCGTCCTGACGAAGCGCGTCGGGGTTGGCGACCCCGCCGGGCACGACCAGGACGTCGACGTCCGCGGCCGACACCTCGGCCGTCGTGCGGTCGACCGGCCGGGTGCCGGCGGGGGTGAGGTGGTCGACGAGTCCGACCTCGCCGTCGTCGGTACTCACCAGAACGGCCGTGTGACCGGCGTCGGTGACGGCGTCCCACGGCTCGGTGAGCTCGATGCGTTCCACTCCTTCCCCGGCGACGAGGAAGGCGACGGTACGGGTTGCGGCTGTCGGGGTTCCGGGTGTCTCGGTCATGCCCCGAGGGTGCGGGCGGTGGGTCCGTCCCGCAACCGGACGGTGGACCCCGGCGCGCGGGTCCGGCACGATACCGGCATGGGACGCGGAGCTCGGAGGGGTCGGGGCGACCAGGTGGGACGGCACGGCTGCGGCTGTTCGCTGATCCTGCTGGTGGTGATACTGGTGGGGCTCGTCGCGGCCGCCGAGGTCGGCCTGCGTTGGTACCTGTCGGACCGGGCCGAGAAGGAGGTGTCGGCTCACCTCGACGCCCCGGTGGACATCTCGTTCGGCGGTGGCCTGCTGCTGTGGGAGGTGCTCACCACTCGCACGGCGGAGAAGGTGCACCTGACCTCGCCCGGCTCGGAGACCGTGCCGCAGCTGGACGTGACCGGCCGGTCGGTGAGTCTGGTCGACGGCGCGGTCCACGCGGCGGGCGTCGACGGCACCGCGGTGCTGGACGAGCAGCAGCTCCTCGCCGCAGTCAGGCAGGGCGCACCCGCTGAGCACTCCCCTGTGGGCGAACTCGCCGAGGTGCGGTCGGTGCGGCCGGACGCGGCGGCCGGCCTGCTGCGGGCGGACATCGGTGGCATCGCCGAGATCGGGGTGGCGCCGGGCGTGACGGACGGTCAGCTCACGTTGCGTCCGGAACAGACCGCGCTGCTGGGTTTCCCGCTGCCGGAGGGACTGTTCTCCGGGATCACCACCGTGGTGGACTCGACGGTCGCCTCGCTGCCCCGGGGTGTGGCGATCGACGGCGCGCAGGTGGTGAACTCTGGCCTTGAGGTCTCGCTCGACGGGCGCGATGTGGTCCTGGAGCGGAACTAGCCGGGGCGGGTCGGCGCGGGCTCAGCGGGGCACGCAGAGCTCGGTGGGCTCGTCCCGGCCGCGGACGACCTGCGCGCCGATGGTGTCCCAGCGCGCGGCCTCGGCCGGATCGGCCTCCCGGACCGCGGCGCCGGAGGCCAGGACGAGCCCGTCGTGGTCTTTGGCGAGGTCGCACAGGCGGGCGGCCTCGTTGACCGCGTCGCCGATCACCGTGTACTCGAAGCGGTCGTCGGATCCGACGTAGCCGGCCACCACGTCGCCGAGGGAGGCGCCGATCCCGGCCCTGCAGCCGGGCACGCGCTCGGGAAGCCGCTCGGCCAGGGTGCGCGCGCACGCCACCGCCGCCGTGGCCGGGTCCTCCATCGACCGTGGCGCGCCGAACACCACGAGCGCGGCATCGCCGAGGAAACTGTCGACGACGCCGTCGTACTCCTCCACGGTCTCCACCACCACGGTGAAGAAACGGTTGAGGACCTCGACGACCTCGCCCGCCTCGGACCGCACCGCCATCTCGGTGGAGCCGACGATGTCCACGAACACCACCCCGACGCGCGAAGCGCGCCCGCCCAGTTCGGGATCGTGCAGTTCGGCGGCCTCGGCGACGTCGCGGCCCACGTGGCGCCCGAACAGGTCGCGCAACCGCTGGCGTTCCTGCAGTCCGGCGGCCATCTGGTTGAAGCCGCGCTGCAGCTGCCCGAGCTCGGTGCCGTCGTACACGACCACGCGCCGCGCCAGGCGCCCGGCGGTCACCTCCTCCATCGCCCGCCGCACGCTGCGCAGCGGGCCCAGCATCGCGCCGGTGGAGAGGGAGACCAGCAGGAATCCGGCCAGGAGGGAGGTTCCGCCCAGGACGATGACGACGACGGCGAGGCGTTCCACCGACATGGGGCGGCCCGCCAATGTGTAGACGGCCACGATGAGCAGTCCCGCGATGGGCACGCCGCTGCCCAGTGCCCAGGCCACCCGCAGCCGCGTCATGGCACCCAGGAACCGGGCCCGCGGCGCGGTGCCAGTGGACAGGGCCACCGCGGCGACCGGGCGCAGGCCGAAGTCGGCGAACAGGTACGCGGCGCCGCACACGACGAGCCCGGAGAAGGTGATGGTGAACCCCACCATCGGGATGGTCTCCGGGTCGATCAGCCCGAACGCCGTGGTGATGACGGCCGCGCCGAGCATCCACAGGAAGCCCTGGATGAGGGTGACCCGGCCGGGCAGCCGCAGCGTGCGGACCCGCTCGTCGTCGGTGGGGTCGCGGCCGTCGACGAACCACCGGACCCGCCGGTACACGGCCGACCGCACCCAGGCGGTCCCCACCACGACCGCCAGGAGCACGTAGACGGGGACCACGACGGTGTTGGCCCACAGGAACCGCGAGGACGTCAGGTCGGGGCCGGGCAGGACGAGCAGGATGAGCACCGCCGCCACCGCGACGCCCACGAGGTTGGAGCCCAGCAGTGTGAGCACGAGCAGGACCTGCACGCGCAGGGTGCGCACGCGCGCGGATTCGCGTTCACGGCCCAGCAGCACCGAGCCCAGTTCCGGGCGGCGCAGCAGGGACAGGTCGAGGCGCATGATGACTCATCGTGCCACCGCCGGGGGTGCGGCGCGATGGTTGCGGGGCTCGTGGGGCGTAGGGTGTGCACAGTCGGTCCGCACCACGCTTGCCTCGGACCGAGCGGCTGATCGACCTCCCCGTGGTCGCGCACCGGCCGCGTCGCCGCATCGGCGGTGCGGCATCCCGCGAGCGCGCCGGGCACGACGCCCATCTATGTACGGAGCATTCTCCTTGTCACGTTCCTTCGCCGACCTCGGCGTTCCCTCCCCCCTGCTCGCCGTCCTGGCGGACGCGGGCATCACCACCCCCACGCCGATCCAGGCCGCCACCCTGCCCGACGCCCTGTCCGGGCGCGACGTGCTGGGCCGCGGCCGGACGGGCTCGGGTAAGACCTACGCCTTCTGCATTCCGCTGGTGGCCCGCCTGGCCGCCTCGGGCGGCCGCCGCACCCGAGGGGCCCCGCGTGGGCTGATCCTCGCCCCCACCCGGGAGCTGGCCCGCCAGATCAACGAGACCCTCGCCCCGCTGGCGCAGTCGATGGGCATGCGCACCACCGTGATCTTCGGCGGTGTCGGCCAGGGCCGTCAGGTCGACGCCCTGACCCGCGGTGTCGACATCGTGGTGGCCTGCCCCGGCCGCCTCGAGGACCTCATGGGGCAGAAGCACTGCCGCCTGGACCGGGTCGAGATCACGGTCCTGGACGAGGCCGACCACATGGCCGACCTGGGTTTCCTGCCCGGCGTGACCCGCATCCTGTCGGCCACCCCGTCCGGCGCGCAGCGCCTGCTGTTCTCGGCGACCCTCGACGAGGGCGTCGGCAAGCTCGTGCGGCGCTTTCTGGTGGATCCGGTCGACCACTCGGTGGACGACGGATCCGCCACCCCGGGTCCGACCGCGCACTACGTGCTGCGCGTGGATTCCGATGATCGCGTGCGTGCCCTGTCCGACCTGGCCGGCGCCCACGAGCGGACGGTGATGTTCACCCGCACCAAGCACGGCGCCAAGCGTCTGGCCAAGCAGCTCACCGGACGCGGAGTGGCCAGCGTGGACCTGCACGGCAACCTGTCGCAGAACGCCCGCGTGCGGAACCTCGACGCCTTCTCCTCCGGTGCGGCGACCGTGCTCGTGGCCACCGACATCGCCGCGCGCGGCATCCATGTCGACGACGTGGGCCTGGTCGTCCACGCCGACCCGCCGGCCGAGCACAAGGCGTACGTGCACCGTTCGGGCCGGACTGCCCGTGCCGGGGCCGTGGGGACCGTCGTGACCGTGGCCACCCAGGATCAGGTCGGCGAGGTCCGCGGCCTGCTGCGTGCGGCCGGGGTGGCCGCCGGCGAGATCATGCTGCCGGTGGGCACCGACGCCGGGGCCGCGCTCGCGGACGCCCCCGAGCCGCCCCCGCATGTGCCGGGCGGAGCAGGCGGTAAGGGCGGAGCAGGCGGTACGGGTGGCGCTCGTCGTCGTCCTCGTCGTCCCCGGAACGGCGGCGGTTCAGGCGGCGGGCGGCGCCGGTCCACCCGGGCCGGGGACGTCAGCCGAAGATCGTGATGGACTGACGGCTGATCGCGACCAGTTCACCGTCCGGGCGCCACAGCATGGCGTGGGTGTGGGCGTAGCCGTCGCGGGCCGAGTCGGTGGAGGCCTCGTAGGCGAAGATCGCGTCGGCCGGGGTGGTCTCGGGGCCGATCTCGGCGATCAGCTCGAGGGTCCACGTCAGGCTGCTTCCGGGCGCGAAGCCGTCGAGCATCTGCAGCGGCGCCGGCGGCCACGCGTCGGCGAGGAGCACCAGGTGTTCCTCGCCGAACCCCTCCGGTGCCTCGCGTAGGGAGGTCCAGCCGGACAGGCCGTGGGTCCGGGCTCCGCTGTAGGGCAGCTCACCGCCGACCTGGCGCAGTTCCACGAATCGGTAGAACTCCGGCGTCAGCTTCTCCATGTAGGGGAACGGCTCGATCGTGGCGGGCTCGGGCAGCGCGGGGGCCGGGTGCGACGGCGTGACCGTC
>DWWG01000173.1 GCA_019119875.1 Candidatus Dietzia intestinigallinarum
TACGACCGGCCGAACTCGTCGACGGAGGTCACCCGGCAGCTGCCGACCAGCACCAGGCCCCACTCGGCCTCCTTGTGCCAGTGGAGCTCGCGGTAGGCGCCCGGGGCCAGCGCCATGTTGACGCCCGCGACCTCCGTGGACGCGGGGATCTCCCGGTTGGTGACCTCGCGGGCCCAGCCGCCCTCCTCGAGACGCTGGTGGGCGTCCGAGAACGAGTACTTCATGTTGGCCATGGTCCCGTGGTCCGTGGCCGGGGGGACCATGATGTCCGGGTTCTCCCGGTCCCGCCAGATGTCCCGCGGCCCTAGATCCAGCCAGCCCTTGTCAGCGCGGATCGGCTGGGGCGTATCCTGAGAGTTCACTGTGTCTCCAATTGTGACGTGGTGCAGATGACACCACCTGAGCGCTCGTACCTCACGAGGCCGGGTTTCGCGCCACCTGCGGATTGCGAGATCAGGCCTGGCCACACGGGTCGGTGACGGCCTGAACAGGACGTTATCAGGCACCCCCGTCGCACTTCTGGCAGATTGGGAAGAATTTCACCCGGGTGAACCTGACGGGCGTCTATGGAGCCGCGGCCGCGTACCGCGCGGGGGTAACCTCGGGGCGTGAACGACTCCAACACCCCGCCCCCGTCCGACAGCCGGATCGGCCTCACGGCCTGGACGGCACCCAACCCGTTCGGGGAGCCGGCCGCCTATCTCCTCGTCCACCCGCTCGTCGGAGCGCCGGGGACGGTCCTGTCCGAGGCCGTCGACGAGCTCGGACTCAAACGCATCGACGAGTCCGGGGACATCCTGCCGATCGGCACCGACACGCTCTACGCCTCCCTGCGGGGGATGCAGGTCGAGCTGTGTACCGCCGACGGGGTGTGGCTGAGCCTGCCCGTGACCGACGACTGGACGGGCAACGCGATCGGCCGCCGGTACATCGTCCTGGCGCTGGGCACCACCCCGCTCGCCGACGACGCCGACGCGGAGGCGATCTCGGCCTACCTCGCCGACCGCGAGAGCGTCTACGCGGGCCTGGTCAAGATCCGGATGCGCATCGAGCAGAACTGAGCGGGGTCAGCCCCTGCCCGCCCTGGCCAGCAGGTCCGCGCCGCTGGCCAGGGCCGACCTCAGGACGTCGAGGAGATCGACCCCGGTCGCCCGCACCGTCGGCGCCGCCGGCTCGGGAAGGACGGCCGGGGTCGTGCCCTGGCCCATCAGAGCCGACAGCTGCCGCGCGGTGACGGAGAAGTCGAGGCCGTTGGGGACGTCGTACCGCCCGGTCGCACGGGCCGCCCCCGACGCGTCGAGCAGGGCGAGGTCGACCTCCGTGATGCACCGCTCCCCGCCCTCGTAGACCTCCGCGGAACCGTGACTCCAGTGCCGCAGTACCGCGGTGGGCGCGGCGAGCTCCCCGAACCCGGGGACCGCGTCCGTCGACTCGCTGTGTGTCCGGCCGGGATCGATGTTCCCCTCGAACACGGCCACCACCCGACCGGGCTCGCGAACCGATCCGAGCCCCACCCGGACGGCGATCCGCTGCAGGGACCGGTTGGTGATCTCGAGCGCGGTGTCGGTCAGCCGGACGTGGACCACGTCCGAGGCGCGAAGGGGCGGGAACTCGTCGTCGTCGTCACCCCCGGGGCGGTGGGGTGACGACGACGGCGACGTGTGCGGCGACGCAGGCGACTCCCGCGACCGCCGGTCGACGTCCGGGGCGTCGGCCGGGGACCCGTCTTTCCCGGCCAGCCCCGCCCCCACCCCCACGGCGAGCTCCACCATCGCGTAGATCTGCCCGGCCAGCGCCGGGCCGTGCGCCGCGTGGACGGTGTCGAGGACCAGGAGGACGTCGGCATCCGGATGGTCGGCGACCACCGCCGGTGCCTCCCCGGATCCGGGTACGACGGGCAGCACGATCGCCGCGGGTCGCGACGTCAATTCGTGGAGCGACCGCTCCGGCCGCGGCTGCGCGTGCTCACGCCAGTCCGACACCTCGGCGTGCAGCGCGACCCGGGCCGGGACCGCGCTGCGGGTCACCGATCCGGCGAGTCCCCGACCGTTGAGGTGCTCGACCCGGCGTCCCGAGGCCGCCGCGAGCGCGGCCCCCACCACCAGCTCGTACGAGGACGCCGCGCCCGGCGGGGAGAGGACCGCCACCGGTCCCCGTCGCGGCGGGACGACCGCCGGCAGGAGCACCATCACCAGCGGGCTGTCCGGGGCGCACCCCGCGGCCGCCGACGTGGCCGCGTCCACCAGTGCCACCGGGTCGCGCCTCCACAGCCGGTCGTCCCGGCCCCGGTCCACGACGATCACCCCGCCCCGGCCCACCGCCGCGGTGGCCGAGAGAGCCGTGGACAGTGCCACGCCAAGGTGGGCGGTGAGGTCGTCCGCGCCCTCGGGGCCGCCGTGGTGGGCGGTGGCGTCGTCCGCACCCGCGGGGGTGGCGGGGGTGGCGGACGCTCCGGGCACGGCGGGCGCGTCCCCGCCTGTTCCGGGCGACGACGGGGCCGAGGCGACGGGTGCCTGCTCCGGGCTGAGGCCGTATTCGCGGAGGCGGTCCTCGTCCGACTCCGACAGGCGCAGGGGCGGGACGACGAACGCCGGGGTGGTCATGCGCTCAAGGCTATCGGCTCTCACCCTCGCGCACGCGCGGGCCGCCTCGCCCCCGCGCCCGGAGACCACGCGTGGTACCGCCGGGGGCTCCTCCTGCGCCGACCCCCCGAAATCGCCCCTGGTCCGGCCTATGGTCGGTGCGTGCCCGACGAACCCCGAGATCCCAGCAGCGAGGACTCCCGCGAACACCGCACTCGCGTCCTGGTCTGGATGACCGTGCTCGCGGTGGTGGCCGGTGCGCTGACCGGCCTGGTCGGTGGCGCGTTCCGGTGGCTGCTCCTGCGCGCCGACCGGCTGCGTCTGGACATCGTCGGCTGGGCGCACGATCTGGGCGGGGCCGGCTGGCTGATCCCGATCGCGGTCTCGGCGGTGGCGGCCGGCATCGCCGCGTTCATCGCCCACCTGGTCCCCCTGTCCGCCGGTAGCGGTATCCAACACGTCGAGGCGGTGGACCGCGGGGAGAGTGACCCTCCCCCGTTCCGGGTCATCCCCGCCCGGTTCGTCGGCGGCCTGGTCTCGATCGGCCTGGGTGGACTGGTACTGGGGCGGGAGGGCCCGACCGTACACATGGGCGCCACCCTCGGGGCCTGGTGCGCGAAGGTCGCCCGGGCCACCGCCGACGAGGTGCGGACCATGCAGTCGGCGATGTCCGGGGCAGGGCTCGCGGTGGCATTCAACGCACCGATCGGCGGTGCCCTGTTCTGCCTCGAGGAGATCACCCACTCGATCAAACTGCGGTACGTGCTGTGGACGACGGCCGCGGTGTCCGTCGCGGTGATGACCAGCCGCGTCATCCTCGGCGACAGCGCGGATTTCCACGTTGTCGACATCCCGGAGCCGCCGTTCTCGGCCCTGCCGGTCTTCGTGGTGTTCGGGGCCGTGGTGGCGCTCGTCGGTGTGGCGTACAGCCGGCTCATCGTCGCCTGCCTGGCGGGCTTCGACGCCCTGTCCCGGATCCCGGCGCCGCTCAAGGCCATGGTCATCGGTGCCGCGATCGGTCTGGCGTTGACGATCGACGCGGATCTCGTCGGCGGAGGGGACGACCTGTCCCAGGCACTGCTGGCCGGCCAGAAGCTGACGTTCCTGGCGGTGATCGTGCTCCTGGTGGTGCGGTTCGTCGCCGGCCCCCTGTCCTATGCCGCCGCCACCCCCGGCGGCCTGTTCGCG
>DWWG01000174.1 GCA_019119875.1 Candidatus Dietzia intestinigallinarum
ATCTCCCGCGACGGCGCGGTGAAGGTCATGGACTTCGGCATCGCGCGCGCGGTCAGCGATTCCACCTCCACCCTCACCACGACCTCGTCGGTCCTGGGCACCGCGCAGTACCTGAGCCCGGAGCAGGCCCGCGGTGAGACCGTCGACGCCCGTTCGGATCTGTATTCCGCCGGGTGCGTGCTGTACGAGATGGTCGCCGGGACGCCGCCCTTCACCGGCGAGTCCCCGGTCGCCGTGGCCTACCAGCACGTCCGCGAAACCCCCGAGCCGCCGTCTGCGGTCAACCCGCAGGTCAACCGCTACGTCGACGCGGTGGTCATGCAGGCGATGGCGAAGAACCCGGAGAACCGGTACGCCTCCGCCGGGGACATGCGCACCGATCTGCTCGCGGTCCTGTCGGGAGGGCGGCCGTCGGCACCGCTGGTGTTGTCCGACGACGACCTCGACGACGACCAGAGGCCCGACATCCCGCACGGGTTCACCGGCGCCGGATTCGGCTCCGGCCGATCAGACTGGTCCTCACCGTCGGACGCCCCGACCGAGGCGCACGACCTGGCCGGGGTCTCCACCCGCACCGGCGGATCAGCAGCCGACGACCCGGGCGACGGCTCGAGACCCGCATCGGTCGCCCCGGACGCGCGGCGGGGTGACGCCACGGGCGGACGCAACCGGCCCCGCGCGGTGACCATCGCGTTGGCCGCGCTGCTCATCCTCGGTGTGATCGCGGGCGTGTCGATCTGGGCCACCGGTGACGGCGGCCCCAGCACCTCCTCGCAACAGCAGGAGGTCACCATCCCCGAGGTCGCGCAGCGGCCCGTGGAGGAGGTCGTGGACGAGCTCACCGCGCTCGGGCTGGAGCCGGTGCAGATCCCGCACACGGACCCCGAGATCCCGGTGGGACACGTGATCTCGTCGGATCCCATCGCCGGTAAGCGTCTCGCGGTGGGGTCGGAGATCACCCTGGTGGTCTCGACCGGCAAGCCGATCCTGTCGGTCCCCAACGTCATGGGGATGTCCCCGGTCGACGCACGTCATGCCCTCGAGGAGGCCGGATTCCGGGTCGAACCGGAGAACGAGGCCCGGCCGTCCACGTCCGACGACCAGGACAAGGTCGTCGACACCGACCCGGCACCCGGCGCGCAGGTTCCCTCCGACCGGCCTGTCCGCCTGATCGTCGGCTCGGGCCCGGAAGAGGTGGAGGTGCCCGGTGTCGTGGGGCAGAACGTGGACTCGGCGCGGGCTGCCCTGGAGGCCGCCGGTTTCCGCGTGGACACCCGCCGCGTGGACGGGACGGCCCCTGAAGGCCAGGTGATCGAGCAGTCTCCCGCCTCAGGTCAGACCCAGCTCAAGGGCGCGACCGTGACCGTCCAGGTCTCGGCGGGCAACCGGTTCAACATGCCCAACATCGTGGGTGACACGGTTGAGGAGGCCTTGGCCAAGCTCGAGAGCGCCGGGTGGCGCGGTGATCGGGGCCAGCTGGTGGAGCTACCCCAGAACGATCCCGACCTCACCCGGGTCGGAAAAATCTACTCCCAGCAGCCCCCGGTCGGTGAGGCGGGCGTGAACGACCAGGTGGTGGTTCGTGTCATCCGCTTCGGCCTGGTCCCCGGGCCCGGCTGAGCCAATACGCCGTCGCCCCCGGGGGGCGCTGCCCGTCGCGCCGACCGGCCGGCTCGGTGTCCCGGGGGGGGCAGCCTGTCCGTCAGGCCAGCGCCGCTCCGCGGGTCTGCTCGAGTTCGTTCTCGAGCCGCGTCACCACCGTCTCCGCCGGGCGTTCGCCGCAGATGCCGAGCCAGTTGGCGAGCATGCGGTGCCCGCCCTCGCTCATCACCGACTCCGGATGGAACTGCACGCCGTGGATCGGCAATTCACGGTGACGCAGCCCCATCAGCAGACCCGACTCCGTCCGGGCCGTGACCACCAGGTCGTCCGGGACGGTCTCGGGCACGACGGTGAGCGAGTGGTACCGCGTCGCGGTGAACGGGCTGGGGATTCCGGCGAGCACACCCGTGTCGTCGTGGGTGACCTGGCTGGTCTTCCCGTGCATCAGCTCGGCCGCGCGGTCGATGGTCGCACCGTACGCCGCGGCGACCGCCTGATGCCCCAGGCACACCCCCAGCACGGGAACGCCCGCCCGCGCGCACACGTCGATCAGCGGCATCGTCGCCCCGGCGCGATCAGGAGTGCCGGGCCCCGGACTCAACAGGACACCGTCGAACCCGGCCACAGCTCGCCCGAGCACGGCCGGGTCGAAGTCGCGCTCCGGGCCGGCGAACTCGTCGTCGTCGTTCCTCCGCACCTCGCACGTCGCGCCCAACTGCCCCAGATACTGGACGAGGTTGTAGACGAAGCTGTCGTAGTTGTCGACGACGAGGATGCGCATAGACGCAGCGTACTGGGCTGCGATGACATGAGCGTCACGGGCGCGGCTTGATAGGGTGTCTCCAGACATCCCCCAGAAGTTTGAGGACTCCATGCCCAAGTCAAAGGTCCGGTCGAAGACCGAGTACACCGACGCCGCGGTCAGCCGCACGCCTGTCAAGGTCAAGGGCTCGCCGACACCGCGCTGGTACCTCATCATCATGCTCGGG
>DWWG01000175.1 GCA_019119875.1 Candidatus Dietzia intestinigallinarum
GACGTGGGGGAGCACCCCGCCGAGCAGGTCGTCGCCGAGATCAAGGCCGCCGGCGGCGAGGCCGTGGTCAACGGAGGAGACATCTCATCGTGGGACGGCGCGCGTGAGCTCGTCCAGCAGGCCATCGACACCTTCGGCGGCCTGGACGTGCTGGTCAACAACGCCGGCTTCCTGCGCGACAAGATGCTCGTCGGCATGTCCGAGGAGGACTGGGACAAGGTCACAGGAGTCCACCTCAAGGGACACTTCGCCCCCCTGCGTCACGCCGCCGAGTACTGGCGCGCCGAGTCCAAGGCCGGCCGCCCGCGCGCCGCCCGCGTCATCAACACCTCCTCCGGCGCCGGCCTGTTCGGCTCCGTCGGCCAGGGCAACTACGCCACCGCCAAGGCCGGCATCGCCCTGCTGACCATCCAGACCGCCGCCGAGATGAAGGGCTACGGCGTGACCGCCAACGCCATCGCCCCGGCCGCACGCACCCGCATGACCACCTCCGCCGGCGAGGGCATGGCCGCGCAGATGGCCGCCCCCTCCGACGGCTCCTTCGACGCCATGGACCCCGCCAACATCTCACCCCTGGTGGTGTGGCTCGGCTCGGAGGAGTCCGGCGACGTCACCGGGCGCGTCTTCGAGGTCGAGGGCGGCCGGGTCACCGTGTGCGACGGCTGGCAGCGCGCCGCCTCGCAGGACAAGGGCGCCAAGTGGGATCCGGCCGAGCTCGGCTCCGTCGTCCCGCGCCTGCTCACCGAGTCGCCCGCCCCGGTCCCGGTCTACGGCGCACGCTGATCCGACCCGGAGCACACGCGGCGAAAGCGCCCCGCACCATCTGAAAGAGCCCCGCACCTGATGAGGGTGCGGGGCTCTCTCGCCGTGCCCGGCGGACAGTGCCCGGCCGGGGAGGGATCAGTTCTCGGGATCCGGGCAGTTCTGGGCGTCCACCGAGCCCATTCCCGCGAACTGGTCGATCTGCGCCTGCGGCAGGTCGCAGACGGTCGGGGCGCCCGGGATGCCCGGCAGCGGCGGCAGCTGAGCGCCCGTCGCGGCACCGATGGCGGCCCCACCGAGTGCGGCGGCACCACCCAGGGACAGGATCGGCAGCAGTCCGCCACCGACGCTGGTCTCGACACTGTTGACGGACTCGAGCGAGGCCCCCGTGCCGATGTCCGAGCCGAGGTTGGTGGAACCCACGGCCCGCACCGAGCCGTTGTCGGCCGAGGCGGTGCCGTTCAGCGAGCCGTTCTCCAGCGAGCCGGTGAACGCGGTGAGCGAACCGTTGACGCCGGTCAGCTCGTACACGGAGCCGTTGATGGTGCCGGTGCTGTCGCTGACGGACCCGTCGATCGTGTCGGAGCTCTGGCCGGTCGAACCGCCGTTGCCGGTGAGCGAGCCGAGCAGGCCGGTTTCCGGTCCGGCGACCGAGTTGGTGACGGCACCGAGCGAGCCCACGATTCCCTGGGTGAGGTAGCCGCCGGTCACGGAACCGAGCAGGCCGGTGTCCGGGTCGGTCACCGAGCCCGTCGAATCGGTGATCGACCCCGCCAGTGCGTCGGTGATGCCCTCGAGCGAGCCGCCGTGCTCGATGGAGCCGCCGAGCGCCCCGGTGATGTCCCCGGCCGAGCCGCCGTCACCGAGGGAACCGGCGATGCCCTGGCCGATGTTGTCGAGCGAGCCGCCGAGGTTGCTGGTGATGTCCCCGGCTGAGCCGCCGTCACCGATCGAGCCCTCGATGCCCGCGAGGACACCCGTCAGGGAACCGCCGGCGGTGATGAAGTCGGCGCTGGCCGTGGCGATGCCGGTGAGTGAGCCCGTGTTGTCGATGGAGCCGGTGAGCGCGTCGGTGAAGGCGCCCGTCGAGCCACCGCTGGCGTCGACCGAGCCGGTGATGGTGGTGACCGAGCCGGCGACGCTGTCGATGACGTTCGTCAGGGAGCCGCCCTGGACCGAGCCGCCGATACCGTCCGCGATGAGCCCGCCCGAGCCCGTGAAGTCGGCCGAGCCGCCGAGCTCGGTGGAACCCTGCCCGATGCCGCCGGTGGACCCTGAGGGGATGACGCCCGCGGAACCGGGGATCAGGTCGGTGGAGCCCAGGTCGGTGGACCCCATGTCGGGGAACGAGATCTCGGCCGAGGTCATGCCGTCCAGAATGGGGATCTCGAAATTCCCGGACTGTGCGGCGGAGACACCGGTGGCGCTCGAAATGGCGAGCGCCGCGGTCGCGGCGACCGCGGCGGCTCTGGTCGTGTTCTTCATGGAAGGGTGTTCCTCTCAGTGATCCCCGCTCGGCTGTGCTCTGTGCCACATGAGAATCTACTGAAAGTGAGCGTTTGTCAATTGCGCTCAGCTGCAGGGCGGTGTTCCGGGACGCTCTGCCGTGCACGCGCCCTGACTAGGGCAAAGTTGACGGTGCTGCCACCCGTCTGCCGGGCGCTCAGTGCGCCGGCTCGCAGATCACCACAGGAATCACCCGGCTGGTGTTTGCCTGGTACTCAGCAAAATCCGCGTATCGCTCGACCAGGCGCGGCCAGAGCTCGGCCCGCTCGGCCGGTGAGGCCTCCCGCGCCTTCATCTGCCTGACCCGGCGACCCACCTGGATGGTGACGGCCGGATCCGCCAGGATGTTGCGATACCACTGCGGGTGCGACGGCAGCCCACCCTGCGACGCGACCAGCAGCACGCGGTCGCCGTCGGGAATATGCAGCAGGGGCACCGTCCTGGGCTGGCCGGTCTTGCGGCCCGTCGTCGTCAACAAGCACACCGGAACCGGCGCCCGCAGCGCCGATCCCACCCGCCAGTTCCCACCGATCCGGCCGCCGGTGCGCTGGTACAGCCACGTGTTGACCCGCGACATCACCTTGATCACGCCGACGACCCACGGCGCGCCACGCCGCGGGTCGTCGACGCCGGTCTCGGGGACGGGGGCGTCCCCGGGCTGCTGTGGGCCGGTCACCTGCCCGCCACCGGTGCGCGGACGATCACGTGCTTGCCCGGGAAGAACGCCGCCAGCTCGCGGCGGCACTCCTTGAGCGAGCTGAGGCCGTAGCCGCGCTTGCGCTCCTCGGGGCGGATCCAGATCGCCACGTCGACGTCGCCGCCCGAGACCTGCTCGCCGAACACCAGGCCGACGTGCGCGTCGCGCGCCGTGTCGACCGCCACGAACCACATGGCCGTCTCCGACTCGATGCGGCTGAGCCCCTCGCGGCGCTCCTTCTCGGTGCGTTCCTCGTCCCACTCGCCGCCGGTCGCCGACGAGGCGTCCGAGGAGCGCGAATGGAACAGGGCGCGGTGCTCCTCGGAGTCGCGGAACGGGTGCAGTGCGAACCCGCCCGCGGCCTCGGAGGCGCCCCGGGGGGCGGCGGAGCCACCGGCGAAGGCCTCCAGCGGGGCGCGGAGGACCTCGCGGGCCTCGTCGGTGGACACGGCCAGGAGGTGGGACACGGCCGTTGCCGCGTCCTCCGCGCCGGTGGCCGACGAGATGGCGGCGAGCACCTCGCGCCGGCGCTGCGCCGCGGTCTCGATGACGTTGCTGCTCATGTCAGATCCTCTCGATGATGCTGGCCGAGGCCTGGGCGCCTCCCGCGCACATCGTGATGAGCGCGCGCTCGCCGTCCGTGCGCTCGAGCTCGTGCAGGGCGGTGGTGATG
>DWWG01000176.1 GCA_019119875.1 Candidatus Dietzia intestinigallinarum
GGCGACGATGCGGGCGACCCGGACGACGCCACTGCGGCCGACACCCCCGGCACTCCCGGTGAGGGCGACGCCCCCGCCGCGGGTGCCGACGCCACCGGTCCCGGCACCGTCACCGGGGCCGCCGATCCGTACCGGACGCGCCTGCTGTCCGTCGCGGGCACCGGGCACGGTGCGGCGGGCCGACGTTCGCGGGCACTGACCAGTTCGGGCCGCCGCATAGGGTCGGGCGACTTCACCGGCTCCGACCTGCACCTGCCCGCGACCATCCGGGCCGCCGCGAGGTGGCAGTCCGGCCGCGGCCGCTCCGGCGGGCGACTGCTCCTGGCGACCGAGGACCTGCGCTCGGCCGTGCGCGAGGGCCGCGAGTCCAACCTCGTCCTGTTCTGCGTGGACGCCTCCGGGTCGATGGCGGCCCGCACCCGGATGGAGCAGGTCAAGACCGCCATCCTCTCGCTGCTGCTGGACGCCTACCGCCGCCGCGACACGGTGGGCCTGGTGACCTTCCGCGGCTCCGGCGCCGAGGTGGCCCTGCCGCCCACGTCCTCGGTCGACATCGCCGCGACGCGCCTGGCGCAGCTCCCCGCCGGTGGCCGCACCCCGTTGGCGGAGGGGCTGCTGGAGGCCGCGGAGGTCGTGCGCCGGGAACGGGTGCGGGATCCGCGGCGGCGGGCCCTCGTCGTCGTCGTCACCGACGGTCGCGCCACCCACGGCCGGGATGCGCTCGCCAGGTCCCGCGCCGCGGCGGCGGGCCTGGCCTCCCTCGGCGCTACATCTGTTGTGGTGGACTGCGAGACCGGCCGGTTCCGCATGGGGTTGGCCGCCGAGCTCGCCGGACACCTGGGCGCCGAGCACGTGCCCCTGGGCGAGGTCACCGCCGAGGGGCTGACCGACACCGTCCGCGCACGCACTCACGCCCGCGCCGGCTCCGCCCACGGCCCGAACGCCGACGCGCCGGCGGGCGGCGCCCACACCGCGTCCGCACCGCACCCGGCCGACATCCCCTTCACTCCCCGAAACGAGGTGGCCTGATGCCCAAGGGACAGCCCACGACCGTGCCCGACGACGGGCTCAGCACCCGCCAGCGCCGCAACCGGCCGCTGGTCATGGTCCACACCGGGCCCGGTAAGGGGAAGTCGACCGCCGCGTTCGGCCTGGCCATGCGGGCGTGGAACCAGGGCTGGGACATAGGCGTGTTCCAGTTCGTGAAATCCGCCAAGTGGAAGATCGGCGAGCAGAATGTGATGGAGCGGCTCGGGCGGCTGCACGCCGAGACCGGGGAGGGCGGGCCCGTCGAGTGGCACAAGATGGGCTCGGGCTGGTCGTGGTCGCGCAAGGCGGGCACCGAGGAGGACCACGCCGCCGACGCCGCCGAGGGCTGGGCCGAGATCAAGCGCCGGATCGCCGCCGAGCGGCACGATCTCTACCTGCTCGACGAGTTCACCTACCCCATCAAATGGGGCTGGATCGACCCCGCGGACGTGGCGCAGACCCTCGCCACCCGGCCCGGTCGGCAGCACGTGGTGATCACGGGGCGCGACGCCGACCCGGCGCTGATCGAGGTGGCCGACCTGGTCACCGAGATGGGCAAGATCAAGCACCCCATGGACTCCGGGCAGAAGGGGCAGCGGGGCATCGAATGGTGAGCCGGGCGTGACCGGGGCCGCGCTCCCGCAGGACCCTGCAGGTTCGGCGCTGCCGCGGGTCGTCGTCGCCGCACCGGCGTCGGGCCACGGCAAGACCACCGTCGCCACCGGACTCATGGCCGCGCTGCGCCGCTCCGGCCTGCGCGTGTCCGGCCACAAGGTGGGCCCGGACTACATCGACCCCGGCTACCACGCGCTGGTCACCGGCCGGCCCGGCCGCAACCTCGACCCGCACCTGGTGGGCCCCGACCGCATCGTCCCCCTGCTCCGGCACGGGGCCCGCGACGCCGGCCGCACCGCGGACATCGCCGTGATCGAGGGCGTGATGGGCCTGTACGACGGACACATCGGCGGCGACGGATTCGCCTCCACCGCCCACGTTGCCCGCCTCACCGACACCCCCGTCATCCTGGTCGTGGACATTTCGCACGCCTCCCGCAGCATCGCCGCCGTCGTCATGGGCATGGCCGCGTACGGCCCTGACCTGCGGATAGCCGGGGTGGTGCTCAACAAGGCCGGCTCGGTCCGCCACTCCGACGAGGTCCGCCGCGCCCTGGCCCCGCTCGGTATCCCGGTGCTCGGGGTCCTCCAGCGCGACGACAACGTCACCGCCCCCTCCCGCCACCTCGGTCTGGTGCCCGCCGCCGAACGGCCCGACGCCGCGCGATCGCTCGACCACCTCGCGGACAAGGTCGCCGACGCGATCGACCTCGAGGCCGTGGTGCGCATCGGCCGCTCCGCGCCGCCGTTGAAGGGCCCGGCGTGGTCGCCGCGGGAGGCGTTGGGGGATGGCACGCCCGGTGGAGATGACGACGACGGCAAAGTCCGGCCCCTCATCGCCGTGGCCGGTGGCCGAGCCTTCACGTTCCGCTACGCCGAGACCGTCGAACTGCTCGAGGCGGCCGGCTGCTCGGTGGCGCCGTTCGACCCGTTGGCCGACGAGCGGCTTCCCGAGGGGACCGCGGGGATCTACCTGGGAGGCGGGTTCCCGGAGGTCCACGCGGCCGAGTTGGCCGCCAACGAGCCGATGCTCCGGTCGCTCCGCGCGGCCACCTCCGCCGGTGTTCCGACTGTCGCCGAATGCGCCGGGCTGCTGTATCTCTGCCGCAGCCTCGACGGCGTGCCGATGGTCGGGGCTGTCGACGCCGATGCCGCCATGGCGCCCCGACTGACCCTGGCCTACCGCCGCTCGGTCGCCGCGTCGCACAGTGTCCTGGCCGCCGCCGGCACCGAGGTCACCGGGCACGAGTTCCATCGCACGGCGGTCACGCCGCCGGCTGGTGGGGACACGGAGCCGCGGCCGACGGGCGCGGACCCAGCCGCGGCCACGGCCACGGCTTCGGCCTCAGACGCGGGCGCAGATCCAGGCGCGGCCTCGGCATGGACGAGCTCGGCCGGCGCGGAGGGGTTTGTCACCGGGTCGGTCCACGCCTCCTACCTGCACACCCACTGGGCCGGATACCCGGTGCTGGCCGCGCGGTTCGCCGATCGTGTCAGGCGGTACGCGCTAAAATCGTGAGCCCGTACCCGTGACGTTGGTGCGGCGGAGCCCCGCGATCGGCCCGCCGCGGGTGACACCGCTCGACACGGCCGATGAGGAGGCGTTCCCGTGACGTTGGTGTCAGGATTTTCTCTCGCTCCGACCTGGATGCGCGGTCAGGCCTGGCGCCGCACCGATTCGCGGGTGGAGGAGCTGCTGGCAGGCGGGCCGATCATCGACGCGGTGGTGCGCGCCGAGCGTGCCGGCTTCGACGTGGCCTTCCGCCCCGATGCCCTGACGCTGCCCATGGACACCATCGGTTCCGACCCGGCTCATCTCGGCCTCGATCCGATCGTGCAGGCGGCGCAGCTCGCCGGCGTCACCCGACGGATCGGACTCGTGGTGACGGTCTCTGCGACGTTCACGGAACCGTATCCCGTCGCGAGGCAGCTCGTGTCGTTGGAGCATCTGGCACCGGGGCGAATCGGGTGGAACGTCGTCACGTCGCGCTCTGGCGACGAGCAGTTCACCACCGAGCGTCTTCCCGATTCCGCCGCGAGATGGCGGCGGGCCGAGGAGATGATCGAGGTAGTGGAGTCCTTACGCGCCGGGTTCCCTGCGGCGACGATGCGCGCCGACCGCGATTCGGGGGTGCTCATCGATGTGGACACGGTGCGGCCCAGCGACCACGTCGGGGAGAACTTTCGCGTGGCCGGCCCCCTACCGCTGCCGGTACCCACCCCGGAGCCGCTCCCGTTGATGATCGCAGGGGCGGATCCGGCGGCCGGGGCGTTGGCGGCTCAGCGCGCGGACGCGATGTTCGCCTCGGCTATCGACGTCGAGGACTCCGCCGCACAGCGCACTGCACTTCGCGAGGCGGCTGCCGCGGCGGGACGCGCAGACGCGCCACGCCTGCTCCCCGGACTGTCCCTCCTGCTGGCCGACACCGCGGCGGAGGCCCGGGCGATCGAGCAGGCCTACCCGCCTTCGAGCGGCCGACATCGCACCGGCCCGCACTGGTCGGTCGTCGGCACTCCCACCGACGCGGTGGCGGCGATCGCCGCGCGGGCGGAGGCGGAGGTCATCGACGGTTTCATCGCGTTCCCTGTGGGATCCTGGCGTTCTGTGGAGCTCCTGTGTGACGAGGTGATGCCGCGTCTGCGGGCGCTCGGCCTGGTGGGCGACGGTGCCGGCCTGCTCGGTCGTATACCCGCCCGGGTAGCCGGCGCCTGAGCCCGTCTCCAGCTCCTAACTGCACACCCACTGGGCCGGATGCCCGGGTGCTGGCCGCGCGGTTCGCTGGAGCATCTGGCACCGGGGCGAATCGGGTGGAACGTCGTCACGTCGCGCTCTGGCGACGAGCAGTTCACCACCGAGCGTCTTCCCGAATCCGCCGCGAGATGGCGGCGGGCCGGCGCCACTATTGCACTTATAAGTGCAACTACGTACGGTGGAGCACACATCGGTACACGACCCAGAGTCGCCGAGGGGGACGCCATGACGGTCACGATTGCAGCCACCAACGAGGTCTTGCTCTCTGCGGACGAGCAGTCTGCCGCTCGCGACTTTGTGCAATCACTCGGTGGGCAGCCCATCCAGATTGGAACCGGTCAGGACACCGAGCTCCCTGTCGAGGTGGCCAGAGCGTTCGAGTTGGTGCTCGAAGCGATGGCAGAGGGCCGCCCGGTCTCGATCGCGGCCATGCCGGAAAACCTCACCACCACCGCAGCCGCCGGCCTGCTGGGCCTTTCGCGACCAACATTGATGAAACTCGTCCGCGAAGGACGCATCCCCGCCCACAAGGTGGGCTCGCACCATCGACTGCGCAGCGCTGACGTTCTGGCTCTAAAGGATGAGCTACGCCTGGAACGCCAGCAGGCCGTCTTCGACGTCATGGACCTGGAAGACGAACTCGCCAACGACAACCCCTAACCCGTGCCCAGCGGACCCCTGAGGGCACCTCGGTGACGCTGGGCACTTATAGGGTGACGGTCATGGCGATCGTGCGACCACACTCGGTTCTTCCCGACGCGAACATCTGGTGCTCCGCCACACTTCACTCCTGGTTCGGCCTCATCGCTACCGAATGGTGCCGGCCTGCTCGGTCGCCGCTGACCCGCAGGCGAGCGCGGCGGCGTGTCGCCCGTCAGATCCCCGACAGGTCGCGGGTCACGACGTAGTTCCGGTGGGCGGTGGTGCCCAGCGTGTATTCCGGGTTGAGCCCGAGTCCGGCCCAACGGGAGCGCGCCGACCAGCGCAGCGCGTCCTCGGTCCCGATCCGGTGAAAGTTCATCATGTATCCACCGGTGTACAGGTGCAGAAGCGTGTATCCGCCCGGGTAGCCGGCGCCGGAGCCCGTCTCCACGAAGTCCACGTGCTGGGCGGCATCCGGGGCGGTTCTTCGCGCACGGTGCGTGTGTCCGGCCCACGACATGAACACACCCGGTGCGCGCACGAAGTGATCCTGCAGCAGGGTCGCGTCCCGTTCGTTCACCACGAATCCCGGCCCGGACACGTTGGTCATGGCGGACTCGCGACTGACCGGGTGGTGGGCCATGGCGAGGGTCGGCCGCTCGGGGTCGGCCGCGAGCTCGGCTCCGATCGCGTCCATCTGGTGTGGGAGGATCTCGCCGCCGGAGTCGTCGAGGTGCGTGCTGTCGATGCCGAGTACGCGCAGACCACCGATCTCGGTGGTCCACAGTTGTTGACGTTCCACGAACTCGATGCCCCACGGATCGCGGTGGTCGGCCGTCCCCTCGAGCACCGGGAACGCCTCGTACCCGGCGCCCGGGTCCGAGCCCGGGGTGTGGGGGCGGTCGTGGTTGCCGCGGGTGACGTGATAGTCCACGCCGAAGGTGCCGTGGGAGTCCATGATCTCGCGGAAACGACGCACTTCGGCGGGCCGGGCCTCCGCGGTGGTGTCCCCGTTGACCAGTACGCGGCTCACGCCGTGCGCCCGGACCTCGGCCAGTGCGCCGGTGAGCATGATCTCCGGGAACGGCTCAAGTCCCGGTTCCTGAAGGATCGGTTCGGGAAAGTCGGCGACGAGGATCCCGTGTCGATCCTCGCCGATGTGCGTGTCGTTGAGGAGCGCGACGGTCGTGACGTGGTCGCCGGGCGGCGGCGTGAGGGTCCGGAACCGACCGAGCCGCTCGGGCGACCAGCTCTGGTTGGTCGCCACGAGCCCGGGTGCCGCGACCAGGCCCCGGCTGCGGCACTCGAATCGGTATTCGCGGCCGGGCTCCAGTCCGGTGACGGTGACCAGGTGGAATGCGCGTGGTGTGTCGTCGCGGTGGACGGTCGTGAGCGGTCCGGGTGCGTCCGCGGGCCCGATCAGGACCTCGGAATCGCTGGGCACCATGGGTCGGAGTCCGCCGACGGGTAGGTGTGGACCGTCGTAGCAGGCCCAGCTGAACGTGGCCGAGGTGTCGGTGACGGTGACCAGTTCGAGGTCGGTGACGACGAGGCCGGCGGTGGATCCGGTCGCCATATGGTCGAGGGGGAAGGCGCCGGCGGGTCCCGATCCGACGACGACGAGGCCCGCCAGCCCGAGGCCGGACGTCAACAGTCTCCGACGTGAGATCGCTCCGACCGGGGCCCGGCCGCGTGTCCGGTGGTACATGGCATGCACCGTAGACGGTCTGCGTGACGTCGTTACGGGATCTGGGTGAACTGCCGATGAGCGCGGGGCGGCGCGGGGGCCACGGCGCGACGAGCGTCCTGTTTTCGGCCCGCCCGGCCCGCGCACCCTGCCGCATCCGGGAGGCAGCGGGGGTCAGAAGGGAACCGCGGTCGCGATCACGTTCTCCAGGTAGGTGCCGTTGCCGTTGGCGTCGGTGACGATGGGTCCACCGCAGGTGACCAGGTGGAGCTCGCGTGGCCCGGATTCGCCGCTGAACACCCGGTCGGGCAGTTGTTCCTTGACGACCGATTGCAGCGCGACGACTTTCCACCGGGTCTCCACGCCGTTCTTGGTGAGGTAGATCGCGTCTCCGGGCTGGACGGCGTGCAGGTCGTACAGTGCGCCGGCTCCCTGCTGTGCGTCGTCGACGTGTCCGGCGACGAGAATCGAACCATCGGCCGCGTCGATCGGGGCGGAGCCGTCCCAATGTGATGCCTGATCCACCTCCGTGGGCAGGTCGAGAGTGCCGTCACCGGTGAAGCCCAGCGACACCAGACTGGCGCGAGCCCCGATCGCGGGGATCGTCACGGAGTCGTCCGGCATCGTGCCGTCCGGCGTCTGCGTTCTCTCGTTGGTGTCCGGCCGGTCGAGGTCGGGGTCGGGGACGTCCGCCGGCGCGAGGGCATAGGTGCGGTCCGGCGTCGGGGCTCCGGACTCCTGGGGGGCCGTCATGCCTTGATATACGAGAACCGAGCCGGCGGCGAGGATCACCAGGCCGACCAGGAGCAGGATCGGTGTGGCGCCCCGGAACCTCGTGGGCTGTGTGTTCAATCGATTCTCCCGCTCCGCTACATCTTCTGAAACGCGGAGGTGGCCCGGGCGCTACTGGCCCGGGCCACCTGCGTCAACTATCGATGTTTCTCACATCGACGTTGTGTGGTCATCCCCGGCGACGAACCGCCGTGTAGATGACGGCACCGGCAATGACGAGCAGTGCCAGACCGGCTGCGATCTGTGGAGTCGCCGACTGGATGTTGGCACCCAGTCCGGCGTCGATCCGGCCGCCCTTAGCGCTCGGAGTCGATGCTCCGGCACCACTGTTGGTCGTGCCCGAGCCCGAGGCGGCGTTGCCGTCACCCGAGCCCGCCGACTCGGCAGTGCCCTGCTCACCCGTGGTCGGCGCCTCCTGTGTCCCGGAGCCGCCGTTCGGGTCGGACGTGCCCGAGCCGGTGGAACCGTTGTTCGCCGAACCGCTGTCGCCGGACTCGCCTGCCGCCGCGCTGCCGGCCGCGAGGGCCAGCGATCCCAGGGGCAAGGCGAGGCTGCCGAGCGCCGGGGCCAACGATCCGGTGCTGCCCACCGGGATCAGCGAACCGAGGGACCCGAGGTCACCCGAGCCGGTCGAACCCGACGAACCATTGCCGCCCGAGCCCGTCGAACCCGACGAACCGGTGCTGCCCGAACCGTTGCTGCCCGAACCGGTATCGCTTCCGGTGCCGATGCTGCCGACCGGGAGCGAACCGATCGAGCTGTCGCCCGAACCGGTGTCGCCCGAACCGGTGCCACCGGAACCGCCGGACGAGTCGCCACCCGAGCTGCCGAGGCTACCGAGCGCCAGGCTT
>DWWG01000177.1 GCA_019119875.1 Candidatus Dietzia intestinigallinarum
CCACCGGCGAGGCCGACGATCATCAACGGCGCGAACCGACGCAGTGGGCTCTTCTTCTGCGGGGGCGGGGCCAGGACGGAGGTCTTCTCGCGGAGCGTATCGGCGTGCTGCCTGGCGTCCGCGGCGAGCTCCTCGAGAATCTCGGCCTGCTCGGCCCGGCGCTCCCGCATCACCTGGATCCCGCGGCTGGCACCGAACAGTGCGAGCCCGGCGGGGCCACGGGTGGCGGCCACGGCGGCCTCGCCGAGGAACCGGGGGTCCTTCAGGTCGAATGCCTTACGGGCAGCGGTGCCGGCCTGCTTCAGGTCCTTCTCGGCCTGTTTGACGGCCCGACGTTCGGCCGCGCGATCGCTTCGTTTGCTCATACGTTGATGGTGGCACAGCAGTCCGACACCGACCACCCGTGGCGACCGGGAGAACAGACGACCTCCGGGCGCGCGGGGCACCGAGGCCTCGACCTCCTCGCGCCTACGGCGGTGGACGTCGTGCCTCCGGCGGTGGACGTCGGAACTGCGTGGCAGGATGGGGACCGTGAGCATCGCAACGCAGAAGGCAACCATCCACACCAACCGTGGCGACATCGTCGTCGAGCTGTTCGGTAACCACGCCCCGGAGACCGTAAAGAACTTCGTCGGGCTGGCCGAGGGGTCCAAGGACTACTCGCAGGCCAACGCCAAGGGCGAGAAGACCGGCCCGTTCTACGACGGCTCGATCTTCCACCGTGTCATCTCCGGCTTCATGATCCAGGGTGGCGATCCGACCGGCACCGGCCGCGGCGGGCCGGGCTACCAGTTCAAGGACGAGTTCCACCCCGAGCTGCAGTTCGACGAGCCCTACCTGCTGGCCATGGCGAACGCCGGACCGGGCACCAACGGCTCGCAGTTCTTCATCACCGTCGGACCCACGCCGCACCTGAACAACCGCCACACCATCTTCGGCAAGGCCGCCGACGCGGATTCGCAGAAGGTCATCGACGCCATCGCCACCACGCGCACCGGCGCGATGGACCGTCCGGTCGAGGACGTCGTGATCGAGTCGATCGAGATCTCCTGACCGACCACCGCAGTCGGACGGCGGCGCGGGAACCGGGGGCACCGGACCCGCGCCGCCGCCCTATCCGCCGGTTCCCGCTCCATTCGATCGACCGGACACCATGAGTACCCAGACCCGGCGCGACGGCGCCATCGCACGCTTCTTCCGGCTCCAGCCCGTCACCGCGTGGCTCATCACGGCCAACCTCGCGGTGTATCTGGCGACCGTCGTCCAGGCGCGCAGCGTCATGGACAACCACCGCTCGCCACTGTTCGAGGCCACGGCCCTGTTCCCGCCGAGCGTCGCGCTGGCGGATGAGTGGTGGCGGCTGCTGACCTCCGCGTTCCAGCACTTCGGGCCCGTGCACCTGCTGCTCAACATGTACATGCTGTGGATCCTGGGATTCGGGATCGAGCGCAGCATCGGGCATCTGCGGTTCCTGGCGCTCTATCTGATCTCGGCGATCGGGGGCTCGGTCGCGGTGCTGTTCTTCAGCCCCACCGCGCTCACCGCGGGCGCGTCCGGGGCGATCTTCGGGCTGATGGGCGCGTACGCCATCGTGGCGATGTCCATGCGCCTGGACGTCAAGGGCGTCGCGATCCTGTTGGCCCTGAACATCGGCGTGAGCATCATCGTTCCCGGCGTCTCACTGGCAGCTCATCTCGGGGGGCTCGTGGTGGGGGCGATCGCCGCGCTCGCCCTGGTGGTGCTGCCCCGCACGCTGCCGACCCGCACGGGCCGTGCCGGGCGAGAGGCCGTGTCGTGGATCGGCTATCTCGTGGTGCTGGTGGCGGTGGGCGTCCTCGGCTGGATAGCCGCGCAGTCCCTGACCGCCGATTTCGCGGAATACTTCCGGATTCATCGCTGAAGGGGAGCGACTGCCCCGGTCCGCCGCACCCGACATCAGTCGCTTGTCGACCGCGCCGGGAACCCGAGTCCTGTCAGCGTGTCCACCACATCCCGGGGATCCGTTCCCAGGTCGCTGCGGGTGAACACATCGAGCTGCTCACGCCCGCGGTCATCCACATACTCCAGTCGCATCATGTGCTGCCGCGCCCCCCAGCGGGTCATCCCCAGGGCCCTCACCTCGACGATCTCCTCCTTCGGCACGAACAGCGTGCCGCTCAGCTTCTTGATCGCCAGCGAGTCGTCGACCACCTCCAGTCGTGGCCGCCGCAGTAGTTGTGAGACCCCGGTGGGGATGAGGATCAGCGCCGCCAGGCCGGTGAGCAGCAGCGCCAGCGGATCCTGACGCTGGAGGCCGAGCACCACGAGGCCGACACCCAGCGCGATCTGCACCCCCGGCCACACCGCACCCGGCGACCATGACGCCGCCCTCGGCCCGGCCGCCGCCCCCGCTTCACTGTCCATGCACACCATCCTCCCTTATCCACAGGTGTTATCCACACTGTGAATGAATGACATCCGTGGAGTTCGACCCCCGTTCGAGTGGGCGGGCGCTCGACCTGCGTCGTCGTCGTCATCGTGATCCGCCGGCGTTTATCCCCAGTGTGGAGGGAGTTATCCACAGTGTGTGAGGGCTGGGGAATTCGCTGGTCACGAGCGCCGGCCTGAAAATAAACGCCTGTTGACCTGCATAAATGGTGGTGAGGGGAGAAAATGCAGGTCACCCCCCGCGTGTCGCGAGGGGTGACCTGTGGATGAAGCTGTGGATAAACGGCGGTCGGCCGCCGGTTGGGTGGTGGCCGGCCGGGGCAGATCAGGCGCCATCGGAACGCGCGTGACCGGCGGCGTGACCGGCGGCGGGGCCGACGACGAGGCCCCGGTGTGGCGTCAGCGCCAGTTCATGGTCATGAGCAGGCCGACGATCGCCATACCGAACCCGATGGCGAAGTTCTGCCACGTCTCGAGCGCCATCATGAACGGGATCTGTTCGCCGGCGATGTAGTACACGACCAGCCAGGTCAGACCCAGGATCATCAGCCCGAGCATGATGATGAGGTACCAGCGCGGTGTCGGCGAGCCCTTGACCTTGACAGGCGTGCGGCTGACCGCGGCGTCGGTGTA
>DWWG01000178.1 GCA_019119875.1 Candidatus Dietzia intestinigallinarum
CCACCGGCGAGGCCGACGATCATCAACGGCGCGAACCGACGCAGTGGGCTCTTCTTCTGCGGGGGCGGGGCCAGGACGGAGGTCTTCTCGCGGAGCGTATCGGCGTGCTGCCTGGCGTCCGCGGCGAGCTCATCGAGAATCTCGGCCTGCTCGGCCCGACGCTCCCGCATCACCTGGATCCCGCGGCTGGCACCGAACAGTGCGAGTCCGGCGGGGCCACGGGTGGCGGCTACGGCGGCCTCGCCGAGGAACCGGGGGTCCTTCAGGTCGAATGCCTTACGGGCCGCGGTGCCTGCCCGCTTCAGGTCCTTCTCGGCCTGTTTGACGGCCCGACGTTCGGCAGCGCGATCGCTTCGTTTACTCATACGATGATGGTGGCACAGCAGTCCGACACCGACCACCCGTGGCGACCGGGAATCCAGACTTCCCGGGACTTTTCTGGGTGCCGAAGTGGCGACCTCGTCGCGCCTGCGGCGGTGGACGCCGGACCTGCGTGGCAGGATGGAGATCGTGAGCATCGCAACGCAGAAGGCAACCATCCGCACCAACCGTGGCGACATCGTCGTCGAGCTGTTCGGCAACCATGCCCCGGAGACCGTGAAGAACTTCGTCGGGCTGGCCGAGGGTTCCAAGGACTACTCGCAGGCCAACGCCAAGGGCGAGAAGACCGGCCCGTTCTACGACGGCTCGATCTTCCACCGTGTCATCGCCGGCTTCATGATCCAGGGTGGCGACCCGACCGGCACCGGCCGGGGCGGTCCGGGCTACGAGTTCAAGGACGAGTTCCACCCCGAGTTGCAGTTCGACGAGCCCTACCTGCTGGCCATGGCGAACGCCGGACCGGGCACCAACGGCTCGCAGTTCTTCATCACCGTCGGCCCCACCCCGCACCTGAACAACCGCCACACCATCTTCGGCAAGGCCGCCGACGCGGATTCGCAGAAGGTCATCGACGCCATCGCCACCACTCGCACGGGTGCGATGGACCGTCCGGTCGAGGACGTCGTGATCGAGTCGATCGAGATCTCCTGACCGACCACCGCGGTTGGGCGGCGGCGCGGGTTCCGGGGACACCCGGCCCGCGCCGCCTCCCTATCCGGCGGTTCCCGCTCCATCCGATCGACCGGACACCATGAGTACCCAGACCCGGCGCGACGGCGCCATCGCACGCTTCTTCCGACTCCAGCCCGTCACCGCGTGGCTCATCACCGCCAACCTCGCGGTGTATCTGGTGACCGTCGTCCAGTCGCGCAGCGTCATGGACAACCACCGCTCACTACTGTTCGAGGCGACGGCCCTGTTCCCGCCGAGCGTCGCACTGACGGATGAATGGTGGCGGCTGCTCACGTCCGCGTTCCAGCACTTCGGGCCCATGCACCTGCTGCTCAACATGTACATGCTGTGGATCCTGGGATTCGGCATCGAGCGCGGCATCGGCCATCTGCGCTTCCTGGCGCTCTATCTGATCTCGGCGATCGGTGGCTCGGTCGCGGTGCTGTTCTCCAGCCCCATCGCGCTCACCGCGGGCGCGTCCGGCGCGATCTTCGGACTCATGGGCGCGTATGCGATCGTGGCGATGTCCATGCGGCTGGACGTCAAGGGCGTCGCGATCCTGTTGGCCCTGAACATCGGCGTGAGCATCCTCGTCCCCGGCGTCTCCCTGGCCGCTCACCTCGGGGGACTCGTGGTGGGGGCGGTCGCCGCGCTCGCCCTGGTGGTGCTGCCCCGCACGCTGCCGGCCCGCACGGGCCGCGTCGGTCGAGAGGTCGCGTCGTGGATCGGCTACCTCGTGGTGCTGGTGGTGGTGGGCGTCCTCGGTTGGGTCGCCGCGGAGTCACTGACCGCCGATCTGGCCGGCTACGTCCGTGTTCATCGCTGAGGGAGCGTCTGCGCCGGTCCGTCGGACCTGATTTCAGTCGCCTGTCGACTGCGCCGGGAACCCCAGTCCCGTCAGAGTGTCCACCACATCCCGGGGATCCGTTCCCAGGTCGGTGCGGGTGAACACATCGAGCTGCTCACGCCCGCGGTCGTCCACATACTCCAGGCGCATCATGTGCTGCCGTGCTCCCCAACGGGTCATCCCCAGGGCCCGCACCTCGACGATCTCCTCCTTCGGCACGAACAGCGTGCCGCTCAGCTTCTTGATCGCCAGCGAGTCGTCGACCACCTCCAGTCGTGGACGCCGCAGTAGTTGTGAGACGCCGGTGGGGATGAGAATCAGCGCCGCCAGACCTGTGAGCAGCAGCGCGAGCGGATCCTGACGCTGGAGGCCGAGCACCACCAGGCCGATGCCCAGCGCGATCTGCACGCTCGGCCACGCGGCACCCGGGGACCATGACGAAGCCCTCGGCCCGGCCACTGACTCCGCTCCACTGCTCATGTCCACCATCCTCCCTCATCCACAGGCGTTATCCACACTGTGAATGAATGACATCGGTGGAGTTCGACCCCCGTTCGAGTGGACGGGCGCCCGACCTGCGACGTCGTCGTTCTTGTGATCCACCGGTTCTTATCCACAGTGTGGAGGGAGTTATCCACAGTGTGTGAGGGCTGGGGAATCCGCAGGTCACGAGCGCGAGCACGAAAATAAACGCCATTTGACCTGCATAAATGGTGGTGAGGGGAGAAAATGCAGGTCACCCCCCGCGTGTCGCGGGGGGTGACCTGTGGATGAAGCTGTGGATAAACGGTGGCCGGTCGGGTGGAGATCAGGCGAGTCCCGGACGCGCGTGACCGGCGGGGCGGCCGCGGCCGGGCGTCAGCGCCAGTTCATGGTCATGAGCAGGCCGGCGACCGCCATGCCGAACCCGATCGCGAAGTTCTGCCACGTCTCGAGTGCCATCATGAACGGGATCTGTTCACCGGCGATGTAGTACACGACCAGCCAGGTCAGACCCAGGATCATCAGCCCGAGCATGATGATGAGGTACCAGCGCGGTGTCGGCGAGCCCTTGACCTTGACAGGCGTGCGGCTGACCGCGGCGTCGGTGTA
>DWWG01000179.1 GCA_019119875.1 Candidatus Dietzia intestinigallinarum
CAGTACAAGGACATGCTCGACCGGGCCCGCACGGAGGGGTTCGCCTACCCGGCGATCAACTGCACCTCCTCGGAGACCATCAACGCGGCCATCAAGGGCTTCGCCGATGCCGGCTCCGATGGCATCATCCAGTTCTCCACCGGTGGATCCGAGTTCGGCTCCGGCCTGAACGTCAAGGACATGGTGACCGGTGCCGTGGCGCTCGCCGAGTTCGCGCACGTCATCGCCGAGAAGTACGACGTGCTGGTCGCCCTCCACACCGACCACTGCCCCGAGGACAAGCTCGACGGCTTCGTCCGCCCGCTCATCGAGATCTCGCAGGAGCGCGTCAACCGCGGCGAGAACCCGCTGTTCCAGTCGCACATGTGGGACGGCTCGGCCACCCCGCTCGACCGCAACCTCGAGATCGCCAAGGAACTCCTCGAGAAGACGGCCGCCGCCAAGCAGATCCTCGAGATCGAGATCGGCGTCGTGGGCGGCGAGGAGGACGGCGTCGAGAACGAGATCAACGAGAAACTCTACACCACGCGTGAGGACTTCGAGGCCACCATCGACGCCCTCGGCGCCGGCAACACCGGCCAGCGCTACCTGCTGGCCGCGACCTTCGGCAACGTCCACGGCGTGTACAAGCCGGGCAACGTCAAGCTCAAGCCCGAGATCCTCAAGATGGGTCAGGACGTCGCCGTGGAGAAGCTGGGCCTCAAGGAGGGCGAGCTCCCGTTCGACTTCGTCTTCCACGGCGGCTCCGGCTCGGCCAAGAGCGAGATCGAGGAGGCGCTGTCCTACGGCGTCATCAAGATGAACGTCGACACCGACACCCAGTACGCGTTCACGCGCCCCGTCGCCGCGCACATGTTCACCAACTACGACGGTGTGCTGAAGGTGGACGGCGAGGTCGGGAACAAGAAGACCTACGATCCGCGCTCCTACCTCAAGAAGGCGGAGCAGGCCATGTCCGAGCGGGTCGTCGAGGCGTGCAACGACCTCAAGTCGGCCGGAAAGTCCAAGGGCGCCAAGGCCTGACCCGGCCCCGCTGACGGCGAGAGCCCCGCGATCCCGGTGAAGGGATCGCGGGGCTCGTGTGTTTCGCGCGGAGCCCCCCAGAGGCGACCGACTCAGCCGGACCGGCCCTCCTGCGGGACCGAACCCATGCCGACGCCGGGCTCGCAGAGCTTCCACTGACCGTCCTCGTCACGCATCCGGACCTGCTCGGTGTTCGAGTCCTCGCCGGATTCGACGGTGGCGGTCGCCTCGGCGCCGTCACCGCTCACCTCGACCCCGGTGACCTGGAGATCGTCCGGGAACGAGCCGGCGATCGACTCGCGCAACATCGAATCCATGTCGGTGCCCATCTGCTCGCCCGACGCGGTGATCGTGTCCACCAGGTCCTGCGGCACCCGGTTCTCCGCGCACAGGTGACTGTTGAACTCGGCGAACGACTCGGCCGAACTCATGTCCCGGAGCGTCTGCTCGACAGCGCGCTCGGCCCGCCCGGACGAGGACGCGGGGCCGGCGAGGAAGAGCCAGCCCAGCCCGGCCACGAGGACGACGACAACGACGACGACGACCACCCCCACAGCGCCGCCGCCCCTGCCGGCGGACCGACCCGGGCGGCCGCCCGAGCGCCGTGAACCGTCAGCCGGGCCCCTGCCGCCGGACCGGCCCTCGGGCCCGGGCTCGCCTGCGGGTGATTGCTGGCTCGTCGTCGTCATCCACTACTCCCGGTACGTCTCGCGCGCCCCGGCCGGGACGCATCGACCCGCCACGCTAGCGGACCCGGGCGCGGTGCCGGTGGCGGTGGTCCCCGCGTGCCCCGCCCCTGGCTCCGCCGGCCCGGGACTGCCCGGATTCTCCGATGAGACGGCCAGTTACCCTTCCGGTATGCCTCAGCTCACACTCAGCCCACGGCGCCTTTCAACAAGCGCGCTCGCCCTCGCCGCCCTGGTGGTCACCGGATTCGCGCCGGCCCACGCCCAGACCGGCGACTGGTCCCAGTACCGACAGGACGCCACCAACAACACCCACGTGACCTCCGGTCTCGCCGAGGTCTTCCACGGCGCCGTCGCCACGGCCAACGAGGTGCGGGCGACACCGGTCGTCGCCCACGGCAAGGTGTTCGTCGGCAACCACGACACCGGCGAACTGCAGGCGTTCGACCTGGTCACCGGCGAGCTGCTGTGGCAGGCGCAGGCCCCGAACTGGGTGCACTCGGAGATGATCCACTCCGGCGGGCAGCTGTTCGTCGGATTCGGCAACCGGTTCTTCCAGGACGGCCCGGACGGCTACCGCGGCACGGGGGAGAGCGGCGTCCTCAGCCTCGACCCCGACACCGGCGAGATCCTCTGGCGCCACGACACCCCAGGTGAGGTGATGCCGACACCGGTGGTCACGAGCGGAGCGGTGTGGGCGGTCACCGGCGACCGGCGCCTGTACAAGCTCGACCCGGTCAGCGGAGCCGAGCTCGACGCGGTGGAGACGGGGCACATCTCGAGCATGTCGTCGCCGGCCGAGCACGACGGCGTGCTGTACTTCGGGGGTGGCGCGCCCGCGCCGTACACCTTCTCCGCCTACGACACCGTCGCGGAGGAGTTCGCCTGGCAGCGTGAGTTCCCCGAGTTCAACCGCGGGCTCGACGACGTGCCGCCGGCCGTGGACTCCGGCATCGTGGTGACCACCGCCAACCGCACCCTGTTGCCCGGGCTCGCGGGCCCGCGCGAGGAGCACACCATCGTGGCCATGGACGTCGACGCCGGGCGGATCCTGTGGCGGGACGTGATCGGCACCGGTCCGGCCCCGGACAACAACCGGTCCGGTGCGCCGACCATCCATGACGGGACCGTGTACGTGGGCAGCCCCACCACCGGCGCCGCCTATGCGTACGACCTGCGCACCGGTGAGCGCAAGTGGCGCAACCCCGTCGGCGTGATCAAGGGCGCCCCCGTGGTGGACGGGGACGACGTCTACTTCTCCACCACCACCGGGTCCGTGCAGCGGCTCGACACCGCCACCGGGGCCGTGACCGGTGTGCTGGAGCTCGAGGGCACGTTGGCGCCGGCCGGGCCGATCATCGTCGACGACACGCTGGTCGTGCCCAGCCAGAGCCGCCACGTGTACTTCACGCCGCTGGACGAGATCCCCGACGCGACCGCCGGCGGCGCGGGCCCCGACGGTTCGGTGGGCGGGTTCGTCGACGGGCTCGTCACCGGGTCCGTCGGGGAGGCCGCGGGGTCGGCCGGGATCGACACGGGGTCGATCGACGCCGCCTACTGAGGCTCGTCAGGGCGGCGGGCCGGCGCGGCGTCAGTGCAGCGCGCCGGCCGCCGGCGTCAGGGCAGCGGGCCGGCCGGCTCCACGCGGTCCGTGCCGTGCGGGGTGCGCCAGCTGTGCATGGGGTAGGCGCCGCTGTCCGCGCGGGTGTGGTCGTGCAGCGCCCAGTAGTCGGCGTGCGCGTAGTCGCGGGTGAACTCGACCACCGTGAAGCCGTGCCGGTCCAGGTCCACCCAGCGGATGTGGTGGTTGGCGCCCTGCAGCGCGGCCTGCGCGGCGACGGACAGGCCGTTGCCCTCGGGGAGTTTCAGGATGTCGTCGACGTTGTTGCTGGTGATCGACGGGGTGACGAACTCCACGGCACCGGTGCCGGCGCCCGGGTAGTCGGCGGGGTCGAACGGCACCTCGTTGACCCAGGAGCTGTGGATGTCGCCGGTGAGGAACACGTGGTTGCGGTTTCCCGTGGAACGGATCACCTCGAACAGGCGGCGCCGCTCACCGGCGTAGCCGTCCCACTGGTCGGAGTTGTAGGTGATGCCCTCACGCGGGACGCCGAGCAGTTCGGTGACGGCGGCCATGGTGCGGTGGTCGAGTGGCGGGATGAGCACCGGAGCGACCATCACGGAGTTGCCGATCACGTTCCAGCGGGCGGTCGACGAGTTCAGGCCGCGGGCCAGCCAGTCGAACTGCTCGGCGCCCGTCATGGTGCCGGTCTGGTCGATGGCGCGGCCGTCGAGGCGGTTCGGGGACTCGGTGCGGTAGGAGCGCAGGTCCAGCATGCTCAGCTCGGCGAGCGACCCCCAGCGCAGGCGGCGGTACAGGAAGCCGCCGTCGCGCAGCGAGTCCGGTCGGATCGGCATCCACTCGAAGTAGGCCTGCGACCCGGCCGCCTTGCGGTCCGCCCAGGGGCCCTCGTGTGGCTGGTGGTTCTCCGCGCCGTGCTCCCAGGCGTCGTTGGCGAGCTCGTGGTCGTCCCACGTGCAGATCCAGGGCACGTGCGCGTGCAGTGACTGCAGGTCCGGGTCGGTGCGGTACTGGCCGAGTCGGGTGCGGTAGTCGGCGAGCGTGATGATCTCGTGCGGCGGATCGTGGGGGCGGACGGCGCCGAACTTGGCCGTGTATCCGCCGCGCTCGTACTCGTAGATGTAGTCGCCGAGCTCGATGATCACGTCGAGGTCGCCGCGCTGGACCAGGTGGCGGTAGCCGGCGAAGTAGCCGGCCTCCCAGTTGGAGCAGGAGACCACGCCGGTGCGCCAGCGGCCGGTGGCGGGCATGGCCCCGTCGGCGGGTGCGGTGCGGGTGCGGCCGACGGGCGAGGTCTGCCCGAGCGCCCGGAAGCGGTAATGGTACCAGCTGTCGGGCGCGAGTCCGGTGGCGTCGAGCTTGACGGTGTGGTCGCGTCCGGCGTCGGTGGCCACGGTGCCGGCGTGGGTGATGGTGGCGAAGGTGGGGTCGGGGGAGACCTCCCAGTCGACGACGACGTCGCCACCCAGTCCCGAGCCCGGGACGGCGTCGGGGGAGGGCGTCACCCGCGTCCACAGGATGACGCGGTCCGGCATGGGATCGCCGGAGGCGACACCGTGCAGGAAGACGGTGTCGGCTCCGGCCGGCCGGGCCTGCTCGCCGGGCGGGGTTGCCGCGCCGGCGGTCGCGGCCCGGCCGGCGAACGCCCCGGTCCCCACCGCGGCTCCGGCCAGTGCTCCGGCCCGGAGAACGGTCCGGCGGTCGGGACCGGTGGAGCCGGTGGGGGTGTCGGACGGGTCGGCGGAGGAGAACACGGTCATGGGTCCAGTTTGCCGCTCACGCTCGGTGTTCGTGGCGAACTCCGCCGACTGGTCACGGAACGTTCTCCCCCGGTGTGCCCGTGGTTCACGTGGGCGCGGCCTATTTCGTGACGGCCGCGACGTTCTCCTCAGGTGTCCCGACACCGTTGGTGGAGGAGGCGTCGCTGATCACGACGGGCTCGGTGGCGTCCGTGTCAGTGTCCGTGTCAGTGTCCGTGTCCGTGTCCGCGCTGGCGCTGGCACTGGCGCTCGATGCCGGGGCGGACCGGGTCTCCTCCGGCGTGGAGAGGTAGCGCTCGAGCGAGTCGTCCAGCTCCTGCATCCACGGCGTGTGGTGGGTGGTGGCCATGGTTCCGGTCATGACGGAGCGGTGGTTCTTGTCGCGGTAGGTCAGGACGTTTTTGACCTTGTCCTCCTTCCACGCCAGGAAGATGTTCACCACCTCGTCGATGTCGAACATCGGGTAGTCGGTGGCCTCGATGAGGTCCCGGATGTAGTCGCCCTGGAAACGCACGTCGTCGGCGTCGCCGTCCAGCTGCTGGAAGCGGTTACGCCAGGTGCGCATATGGGCGGCGCGCTCCTCGGCAGACGGCAGCTTGGTGCGGCCGAGGATGAGGTCGCGCACGTACCAGGCCTGCGCATCGAACATGTTGAACGTGAACCACTGGTCCTGGGCGCCCAGGTAGTAGAGCTTGGGGTTCTTCTGCCACACCACGCCCCGGTAGAGGCCGGCCGGGTAGATGTTGTTGGGCGAATGCAGCGCCAGGTCGGCCGGCAGGAACGGGTACTTGTGCAGGTAGCCGGTGCACAGGATCACGGCGTCGAACTCGCGGGTCTCACCGTTGGAGAAGTGGACGGTCTGGCCCTCGAAGCGGTCCAGCAGCGGGAGCTCCTCCATCCCCTCGGGCCAGTCGTAGCCCATCGGGGCGGTCCGGTAGGACATGGTCACGTATGCGGCGCCCATCTTGTGGGCCTGCACGCCGATGTCCTCGGCAGAGTAGGAGGCGCCGATGAGCAACACACGCTTACCCGCGAGGTCCTCCGCGCCCCGGAAGTCGTGCGCGTGCCGCACCGAGCCGGGGAAGGTCTCGATCCCCTCGAAGTCCGGGACGTTGGGGAAGCTGAAGTGGCCGGTGGCCACGATCACACGGTCGAAATCGGAGCTGGTGGTCTTGCCCGAGCGGAGGTTCTCCACGGTGACGGTGAAGGTGTCCTGGTCCCGGTCGTAGTCCACCCACCGCACCGCGGTCGAGAACTGCACCTTGTCCTTGACCTTGGACTTGCGGACGCGGCCGTCGATGTAGTCCCACAGGACCTCACGCGGCGGGTACGAGGAGATGGGCCGGCCGAAGTGCTGGTCGAAGGTGTACTCCGAGAACTCCAGGGCCTCCTTGGGGCCGTTCGACCACAGGTTGCGGTACATGGAGGAGTGCACGGGCTCGCCGTAGCGGTCGGTTCCGGAGCGCCAGTCGTAGTTCCACTGGCCGCCCCAGTCGTCCTGCTTCTCGTAGGTGACGATCTCGGGGATCTTCGCCCCGGAACGCTGGGCGGACTCGAACGCACGCAGGGCGGCGATGCCGCTCGGACCGGCTCCGATGATCGCAATACGCTGTCTGGACACGCTTTTCCTTCCGGCTGACGCGGGCCTGTAGCTCGGTACACGCAAAAAAAGATCCGGCGGAGGTTCATCCGGCGCGGTACGTCATTCCGCGCATGTAGGGCCTCGACACCGGGTCCGTACTTCCCGTCTCGATTCGGCGGCCGCAACGGCACACAGAAGCGGCGCACAGAACGAGAGGACGGCGCCGACTCCGGGCACCGTACGGTCGTTATGCTACCAAATGTCCGCTTGGTGGGGCCGGTCGGGGAATCGTGGACAATGGACCGCATGACCCAGTTCGGAGATCTTCTCGGCCCCCCGCCCACCCGTCTGACCGGCGATCCGGAGGCGGAGGACGCCCTCGCCGCGGGCGAGGACCCGCGCACGGTGGCGGCCTCGCACCCGACGGCGTCGATCGCGTGGGCGGAGCTGGCCGAGCGCGCGCTGGAGGCCGACGACACGGTGACGGCGTACGCTTTCGCCCGTACGGGCTACCACCGGGGCCTCGACCAGCTGCGCCGCCACGGCTGGAAGGGCTTCGGGCCGGTGCCGTACGACCACGAACCCAACCGCGGCTTCCTCCGCTGCGTCGCGGCCCTCGCCCGCGCCGCGCAGTCCATCGGCGAGGAGGACGAGTACATCCGTTGCCTGGACCTGATCAATGAGTCGGACCCGCACGCCGCCGCGCCTCTCGGCCTGGCGTGACCGACTCGACGCCCGTGCCTTAGGCCTGTACGCCGCGCTGCCGGTTCCGCTGAGGACGCGGACGCGTCGGCTGGCGTACGCCTTCCTGCCGATCCTGCAGTGCGGGCTCGCCGCGGGGCTGGCCTGGTTCATCGCCAACGACCTGCTGGAACACCCGCGTCCGTTCTTCGCGCCGATCGCCGCGGCCATCGCACTGGGCACCGGCATGGGGCGGCGGGTGCGGCGCGGCGTCGAGCTGGTGATCGGCGTCGTGGTGGGCGTCGGGCTGGGAGACCTGCTGATCGCCCAGATCGGTTCGGGCCCGTGGCAGATCGCGGCCGTGGTGATCCTCGCGATGTCGGCGGCGGTCTTCCTCGACCGCGGCGCACTCGTGGGAACGCAGGCGGCCTCGTCGGCGATCCTCGTGGCCACGCTCCTGCCCCCGGGCAGCGCGGGGGGATACGAGCGGATGGTGGACGCGGCCGTCGGCGGCGTGGTGGCGTTGCTGTTGATGGCGATCATGCCGGTCCACCCCCTCAAGAGGGTGCGCCGCGAGACGGCCTCCCTCCTGGGCGTGGCCTCGTCGGTGCTGGCGGAGGTGTCCGCCGGCCTGGACTCGCGCGATTCGGATCTCATCCGCGACGCCCTCCAGGACGCCCGGGACACACAGCCGGCGATCGACGCGATCGAGGAACAGCTCGCCGGTGCGCGGGAACTGGTGCGGATCTCGCCGTTCTACCGCCGACGCAGGCCGGAGGAGGTGACGCTGGCGCGGATCCTGAACCCGCTGGACAACGGCATCCGCAACATCCGCGTGCTCGCGCGGCGGGCGAGCACGGCCGTCGACGACCAGGTGGACGTCCCGCCCGCCCTGAGCTCGCTGCTGTCGGCACTGTCGGACGCGGTGGAGCTGCTGGCCCGGAGGGTGGCCGCCGGGCCCGGCGCGCCCACGGACGTCGAGGTGCACCGCGAGCTGCGGTCCGTGGCCGCGCGGGCCAAGCGGGAGCTGCTGTTCGAGCCGGGCCTGACCGAAACGGTGATGCTGGCTCAGATCCGCTCGGTGCTGGTGGACATGATGCAGGTGGCGGGACTGAGCAAGATCTCGGCGATGGCCACACTGCCGCCTACCGTCCGCACCCCGTCGGTGGAGCCGGAGCTGACCGAGGAGTGGCCCGACTCGCCGGATCGCCCGACGTCGGTCCTGCCGCCGTTCAAGGCGACACGAGCCTCCATGGCTCGACATGACGATAGAAGGACGTCCTCTTGACGGCCCGCCGTCCGGTCACCCCGTCGCGGGTGATCTGCCCGCCCGGGGTACCCACCTGGACCGCACGCGCGTCGAACCACCGCCGACGCCGGAACCTGCGGGGCCGTTCGGCGGTGGCGCGCACCCCGGGGAGCCGCGGGGACGTGCGCACGGTGAGGGTGTGGACCTCGCCGGAGAAGACCTTGTCGTCGTCGGCATAGGCCTCTCCCACCAGCACCTCGCCGCGCGGCCCGGTCACGGTGGCCTCCCCCACCAGCACCGTCCCGGTGTCGTCGCGCACCAGCGGCATCTCGCGCGCCTCGCCCCGCACCCCCAGCTTCGCCGCCGCGGAGCCCGTGGGCAGGCCGTAGGTCCGGGTGGCGGGGGTGTCGTCCTCGGCGATGTAGGCGATCTCCACGTCGAGGTTCTCGGAGCGCATCAGGTGCGTGAGCACCGCGGCCAGGGCCGCGTCGGTGCCACACACGAGCAGGCGGCGGTGTGTGCCGACCTCGGTCAACGACCGGTTGATCTCGTCCTTGCCGGGCACCGCGCTCACCTCGATGCGCGGGTGCTCGCCCAGGACCGTCGGGACCGGCGCCGTGCCGCAGCGGATGACGATCATGACCTCCATGATGACCCGCGCGCCCTGCGGGGTCGAACGTGGGGCGGAGCGCTTCAGCCGGAGGCGTCCGGTGGGGCAGGATGGAGGTGTGCGCCGTATCGACCTCAACTGCGACCTCGGGGAGGCCCGCCGGGGGACGCCGCGCTGGGCTGCCTCGCTCACGCCGGAGGCCGGAGCGGACCCGGCGGACGCCGCACTGCTGGACGTGGTGACCTCCGCCAATGTCGCCTGCGGCTTCCACGCGGGCAACCGACCGACCATGAACGCCACCGCGGTGGCCGCCGCCGAGCGGGGTGTCGCGCTGGGGGCGCACCCGTCGTACCGGGACGGCGCCAACTTCGGCCGCGTGGAGCACGACCTGTCACGTGAGGAGGTGGCGCGGCTCGTGCAGTTCCAGCTGGAGGAACTGGACATGGCGGCCCGCCGGCACGGGACGCGCGTGCGCTATCTCAAGCCACACGGCGCCCTCTACAACCGTATTATCCACGATGCCGAGCAGGCCGCCGGCGTGGTGGATGCCGTCCTCCGCTACGCCGACCTCGCCGGCGAGGAGCCCCTGCCCGTGCTGGGGCTGCCCGGCTCGGTGGTGCTCTCGCGCGCGGCGACCGTCGGGGTGCCGACCGTGGCGGAGGCGTTCGCCGACCGCGGCTACCGGCCCGACGGCACGCTGGTCCCGCGCGGTGAGCCCGGCGCGCTGGTGACCGACCCCGACGAGGTGGCGGCGCGCGTGGTGGCGATCGCGACCGGGCGGGAGATCGCCGCCTCGGGCGGATCGCAGGTGGTGGTGAGCGCGGCGTCGGTGTGCGTGCACGGCGACACCCCCGGTGCGCTCGGCCTGGCCCGCCGCGTGCGTGTCGCGCTGGAGACCGCCGGAGTGGAGGTGGCGCCGTTCGTGTCGCCGCGCGGTCCGGGGTCGGCGGCGCCGTCACGGTCGGAAGGGGTACGGCACTCCAGGTGACGACGACGAGGATCCGCCCCTGCGGAGAGGCCGCGCTGTTGCTGGACTGTGCGGATCTCGCCGAGGCGGTGGCGCTCGCCGAGAGGATCGAGCGGGCACGGATCGGGGCCGTGGACGTGGTGGCGGGGGCCCGCACGGTCCTGGTGACCACACGCCGGCCCGCCGAGCTCCCGCAGCTGCGGCGCGCACTGGACACCCTGCTCGCCGGCGGCGGGGGCAGTGTGGGGGGTGATGGCGGGGGCGGTCCTGCCTCCCCCCGGGATCCGCTTCCCTCCGGGTACGGCCGCCCGCGCCACGGCGGTGGCGGGAGTGCAGAAGGGGGAGCGGATGTCGGCGGCGGGGGCGATGGCGGTGAAGGCGGGGGCGGTGATGGTGGCGGCGGGAGCGTGCTGACACTGGACGTGCACTACGACGGGCCGGACCTGGCCGACGTCGCCGAACTCGCCGGGGTCTCGACCGAGGCGCTGGTGCGGATGCACACCTCGATCACGTGGAAGGCCGCGTTCGGGGGGTTCGCGCCCGGCTTCTTCTACCTCGTCGACGCGCGCGAACTCGGCGCCGACGAACTCGACACCGACGCCGAGCCGGACCCCGGGCCGATGCCCACGGTCCCGCGGCTCGACTCACCCAGGCCGAGGGTGCCCGCCGGATCGGTGGCCGTGGCGGACCGCTTCTGCGCCGTCTATCCGGGGGCCTCGCCCGGCGGGTGGCGGCTGCTCGGCACCACGGACGCCCCGCTGTGGGAGGTGGACCGACCGCAGCCCGCGCTCCTCGCCCCCGGCACGCTCGTGCGATTCCGCGACCTCGGCGGCGGGGCGGCGAGATGAGCCTGCTGGTGCTCCGCGCCGGGCCGTCGGCGCTCATCCAGGACCTCGGCCGGCCCGGACACGCCTCCCTCGGGGTGACCGCCTCCGGGGTCGCCGACCGCGCCGCCGCCGCGACCGCCCTGCGCGCCGTCGGCACCGACCCCGCGGCCGCCGTCCTCGAGGTGCTGCTCGGTGGGCTGACCGTCATGACCGACGCCCCGGCGGTGGTGGTGGTGACGGGTGCGGTGGGCGTTGTCGTCGTCGTCCCACCCACCGGTTCCCGACGCATCGCCGCCACCGGCGAGGTCCTCCGACTCGAGGCCGGATCGACGCTCGCGATCGGGCGACCCGACGCCGGACTCCGCGGCTACCTGGCGGTCCGCGGCGGCATCGACGTGCCCGAGGTACTGGGCAGCCGCTCCCGCGACACCCTCGCCGCGCTCGGGCCGGCCCCCGTCGTGGCCGGCGACCTGCTGGAGATCGGCGACCGCGTGGTGGGCCCCTGGGCCGAGGGCTGGCACCCGGCGGCGACCGGGAGCGGCATCGGAGGCGTCGGCGGCCCGGCGGCCGGACCCGCGCGGGGAGGCGTCCGCGGCGGGCGGGTGGAACTCGACGTGATCCCCGGACCGCGCGACGACCTGTTCCCCGCCGAGGCCTGGGACGTGCTCGCGACGACCGGACACGTCAGCGGGCACGCCGACCGGGTGGGCGTACGCATCGACCCCGCGCGGCCCGTCCCGCGGCTGCCGGGCGGCGAGATCCCCAGCGAGGGAATGGTGCGCGGCGCGGTCCAGATCCCGGCCGACGGGGCGCCGGTGGTGTTCGGACCCGACCACCCCGTCACCGGCGGATACCCGGTCATCGGCGTGCTCACCGCACGCTCCGCCGACACGGTCTCGCAGCTCCTGCCGGGAACACCGGTGCGATTCCGCAGGCTGCGCGGCCCCGCCGACTAGGGTGTTGGCGGCAGCACAGACTATTCTGGGGCGTTGGTGTGCGCGGACTCGCTGTCAGGTGACTGACGCCGGTGCACCGTGACGACAACTCATTCGAGGTGAACAGCGAACCATGCCAGCGATCGTTCTGATCGGCGCCCAGTGGGGCGACGAGGGCAAGGGCAAGGCCACCGACATCCTGGGCGGCCGCGTGGACTACGTGGTCAAGCCCAACGGCGGGAACAACGCCGGCCACACCGTCGTGGTGGGCGGCGAGAAGTACGAGCTCAAGCTCCTTCCCGCCGGGATCCTCTCGCCCACGGCGGTGCCCGTGATCGGCAACGGCGTAGTGGTGAACCTGGAGGCGCTCTTCACCGAGATCGAGGGGCTGCAGGCCCGCGGCGCCGACACCTCCCGCCTGCGGATCTCCGCCGACGCGCACCTCGTGGCCCCGTACCACCAGCAGCTCGACAAGGTCACCGAACGATTCCTCGGCAAGAAGGCCATCGGCACCACCGGGCGCGGCATCGGCCCCACCTACGCCGACAAGGTCTCGCGCGTGGGGATCCGGGTCCAGGACGTGTTCGACGAGTCGATCCTGCGGCAGAAGATCGAGGGCGCGCTGCACCTCAAGAACCAGATCCTGGTCAAGATCTACAACCGCCGCGCGGTCGAGGTCGAGGAGATGGTCGAGTACTTCCTCGGTTACGCCGACCGGCTGCGGCCGATGGTCGCCGACACCACGCTCATGCTCAACCAGGCGCTCGAGCGCGGCGAGTCCGTGCTCATGGAGGGCGGGCAGGCCACCATGCTCGACGTGGACCACGGCACCTACCCGTTCGTGACGTCGTCCAACCCGACCGCCGGCGGCGCCTGCGTGGGCTCGGGAATCGGGCCCACCAAGATCACCCACTCGCTGGGCATCGTCAAGGCGTACACCACCCGCGTGGGCGCCGGCCCGTTCCCCACCGAGCTCTTCGACAAGTGGGGCGAGTACCTGCAGGTAACCGGCGGTGAGGTGGGCGTCAACACCGGCCGTACCCGACGCTGCGGCTGGTACGACGCCGTGATCGCCCGGTACGCCGCGCGCGTCAACGGGTTCACCGACTACTTCCTGACCAAGCTCGACGTGCTCACCGGAATCGGCGAGATCCCGATCTGCGTGGCCTACGACGTGGACGGCGTGCGGCACGACGAGATGCCCATGACGCAGACCGAGTTCCACCACGCGAAGCCCATCTACGAGACCATGCCCGGCTGGGAGGAGGACATCACCGGCGCCCGGGAGTTCAGTGACCTCCCACCCGCGGCGCGCGACTACGTGCTCCGCCTCGAGGAGCTGGCCGGCTGCCACATGTCCTACATCGGCGTGGGCCCGGGGCGGGACCAGAACGTGGTGCGGCGCGACATCCTGGAGTGACGGGTCCCAGGCTGCAGCCTGACGCGAGGGCGGACGCGAGGGCGATCGGCCCCGGTCGGGCCCGAAACCCGTAGCGATACGGGTATCGCTGTGAGGCTCCTGAGGCGAGACTGTGTGCAGTCCTAATGTCGAGCAGGAGGTCAGGAATGGCCAGGAGCATCACACGGTCCGTCACGTCCGGGATCGCCGTCGCCGGGCTGGTCGCCGGAGCCGCGCTGGCGGGTGCCGGCGTCGCCAACGCGCAACACACCGTCACGTTCAACAGCCCGAGCACACTCAGCCTGGACCGGAACAGCGCCGGCCAGGTCCTGGTCGGCTACGAGAACCGGTCCGGGACAGATCTCGGATGCGCGTTCGTCGTGAGCAATGCCTCAGTCGTCGACGGGCTCGACCGGCATCTCAGAGACTCAGCCGATCCTGTCGGGGCCTTTATCGATCCCGACACCTGGCCGACGGCACTCCAGACGAGCGTGACCCGGGCGATCGAGGCCGAGGAGTTCAACATCGGCGAGGGAGCGGTCGCCGAAGACTACTCGGGGGTCGTGTCCATCACTGGCGGGACCGACTTCCCCATGGACACGACGTTCCCGCTTCACGGGTTGTCGATGTGCGCGGACGAGTCCAACCCCTCCGCGTTGTATGTGGAGTTCGAGCGGACGTCCGGCGGGGGAGTGTTCGGTTCTCTCGGAAACCTCTTCGGCTCAGCGAGCTGAGACCGGCCGCACTCCGTCACCCGATCACCTGACGAGACCCGCGGGTCGCTCGACCGCGGGTCTCGTCAGGTGATCTTTTGTTCGGGGCAGGTCAGAGGGGCAGGCCCGGGATCTGCGGCAGCTCGATCGCGCCGCCAGCGATACCGGCGCCGATGGCCAGCGCGGCCGAGACACCGAGACCCGCGACGAGGACGAGCCCGACCTGCACGAACTCGTTCTCCAGCGAACCGGCCGCGGAGGACCCGGCGTCGGTCGTGGCGTAGTGCACCGTGCCCGTTTCCACTGCGGGGGCGGCGGTGTCCGCGGCGGGGGCGGCGTGGGCGGGGGCGGCCGCCACGGTGACGGCGGTCAGCGCCAGGGCGGCGGCGAAGGATCCGGTTCGGGTCTTGTTCATATACGCCCTATCGGCTGGGTCGACCCGACCATTACACCGTCGACAACACCGTCGACAACACCGTCGACAACACCGTCGACACCGCCGCCGACAACGCCGTCGAAGATCAGTCGGCTGCGCTGGATCAGTCGAGATGGCTGTAGGCCACGCGGACCGCGGCGAGCGCCTCGTCGAGGGTGAATCCCGAGCCCGAGGCCCGTTCGGCGAACTCCTCGGCGGCGCGGGTCAGGACCGCACTCGTCAGGTCGGGGGCCGTGACGAAGGTGCCGGAGCGACCGCGGCCCTCGAGCATCCCCGCCTCCTCGAGTTCGCTGTAGACCTTGGCCGCGGTCCTCGCGGCGACCCCCACGTCGGTGGCCAGGGTGCGGATCGCCGGCATGCGGGTGCCGGGCGTCAGAGTTCCTCGCCGGATCGCCTCGACGATCTGCCCCTTGAGCTGGCGAAACGGAGGCTCGGTCGAGTCCGGGTCCAGCGCCAGGACTATCCCGCCGACCCGCGATCCGGACCCCGCCTCGCTCATGCTCAGACCCAGACCTGCGCGATGTCGGTCACCTCGCGAGGCGGGGCAGCCGGGACCGGGGCGGCCGGGGTGCGCGAGAACCGGGGTGCGGGCGCCGGACCGGTGTCCCCGCCGACCTCGACGAACGTCTCACGGGCGACGTTGTGCGGGTGATCCAGCGACTCGGTGTAGGTCAGGACCGGGGTGGTGCAGGCGTCGGTGCCGTAGAACTGCTCGGCCCACTCGTCACGGGTCCTGGTCGCGAAACGGGCGGCGATGATCTCGCGCAGCTCGTCCCAGCGCTCGACATCGAACTGACCGGGGACGTCGTCGTCGTCGATCCCGAGGATGCGGGTGAACTCGGCGTAGAACTGCGGCTCGAGCGCGCCGACGGCCATGAACTTGCCGTCCGAGCAGGTGTAGACGTCGTAGAACGGGAAGCCGGTGTCCAGCATGTTCGTGCCGGCGACGTCCGACCACTGGCCGCGGGCGCGCATGGCCCACTGGAACTGGCCGAGGACCGAGGCGCCGTCGGTCATGGCGGCGTCGATGACCTGCCCCTTGCCGGAGGTGGCGCGCTCGATGATCGCCGCGAGGATGCCCTGGATGAGGAACATCGACCCACCGCCGAAGTCACCCACGAGGTTCAGCGGCGGCACGGGGCGCTCACCCTTGCGGGCCGTGGCGTTGAGGTGGCCGGTCAGCGAGATGTAGTTGAGATCGTGTCCGGCGGTCTGGGCGAGCGGCCCGTGCTGGCCCCAGCCGGTCATGCGGGCGTAGACGAGGCGCGGGTTGAGTTCGAGGCACTCGTCCGGGCCCAGCCCCATGCGCTCGGTGACCCCGGGGCGGAAACCCTCGACCAGTACATCGGCCTTGGCGATGAGGCCGCGGACCTGCGCCAGGCCGTCGTCGCTCTTGAGGTTCGCCTCCACGACGGTCCGGCCGCGGCGGGTGATGTGCGCCCAGCCGTCGACCTGGGTGGCCAGTTCTCCGGGGCGCATGACGGTCACGACGTCGGCTCCCAGGTCGGCCATCATCATGCAGGCGTGGGGGCCGGGTCCGATGCCGTTGAGTTCGACGACGCGGATGCCGGCGAGCGGGCCGGTGGGGGTGCTGGTCACAGGTGAGCCCTTTCGTGTGGTCCTGCACACACGGTATCGCCTGGGCCATCGGGGCGGATGGGCGAGGTCGACGTTGCGTATGTGGTCTCTGTGGCCTGGGGGGAACGGCGACATTAATTCGCGTTCACACGGGCCGGTGTTTCGGCACGGTCGGGCCCGAGGTGAAAGTGATTCGTGTCACGGTCATCTCAGGTGTCGCACAGGCGCCGCAAGCTGCCGCCGCAGCGCGCCGGCGGTGGTTCTCCGAACACTGCAAGGAGTTTTGATGTTTTCTGGCAAGCGAATTCTGGCCGGGGCTTCGGCCGTGGCCCTGGCCGCCGGCACCACGCTGGCGGGGGCGGGTGCGGCAACCGCTCAGGACGACGATTCGACCGGCTCGCTATCCAGTAGCTCGATCGACTTCGGCGAGATCGCGACGGATCTCGGTACCGCCGCGAAAGCGCTCAACGGCCCGGTGACGGTCGCGCCCGCCGAGGAAGGTGGCCCGACCGTCACCTACGTCAACGAGACCGACACGGATCAGCACTGCCTCGGTTTCACCGCCCCGTACTCGACGGTCATCGACGAGGACCTGGACACCAATTACGATCCGGAAGATCTCGGAGCCGCGTTGGCGCTGGTCAACGCGCTCGAGGACGGCGGCGACATCTCCCTGCTCGCCGGCGACGAGGCGGGCGCGCCGGAGGCCTCGCCGGACCCGAACCCCGACGAGTCGGGTGACGTCCAGACTGCGCTGGTCACGCTCGTGTTCGGCAACACCGAAGGCACCGCGCTGGTGGGCGCGGGTGAGGAGGTCGCATGGACGGCCGTTGCCCCGAATTCCCCGGCGCTGGCAGTGCTGGCGTGCGTCCCCGACGGCGGCGGGGACCTGGAGACCTACACCGGAATCGACCCGCAGGTCGTGGCCGACCAGATCAACGGCCGAATCCCGGGCGGTTCGCTGGAGATCGTCTCCCCGGACATGATCTCCGGAGGCAGCGTCGAATCCGGTGCGATGGCGCTCGGCTCGCTCGCCGGGATCGGTAACGGCGGCGACGACGGCGACAATGGCGACGACGGCGACACCGGCGGCGACAATGGCGACGACGGCGGCGACGCCTGAGCCCACGCCCCACTCGCGCCCCGGGCGGATCACGCTCGACAGACGGCCCCGGCAGGCCCCGACTCGACACGCGGGCCAGCCGGGGTCGTTAGCCGTCGTCTACTAACCTGTGGGCCATGACCAGCGTGCATGACCCCCTGGCCCCGCCGACCACGGACCGTTTCGGCACGCCCGGCGCGTCGGGGGCCACGCGAGTGATGCTTCTCGGCTCCGGCGAGCTGGGTAAGGAGGTGGCGATCGCGCTGCAGCGTCTGGGCGTGGAGGTGATCGCCGTCGACCGCTACGACGGCGCCCCCGCCCACCAGGTCGCGCACCGCGCACACACGATCGACATGACGGACGGCGACGAGATCCGCCGGGTCGTGGAACTCGAGCAGCCCCAGGTGATCCTTCCGGAGATTGAGGCCATCGCCACCGCCGCGCTGGAGGAGATCGAGGCCGAGGGCCTGGCCCGGGTCGCGCCCACCGCGCGGGCGGTCAGGCTGACCATGGACCGCGAGGGCATCCGCCGTCTCGCCGCCGAGGAGTTGGGCCTACCGACCAGCCGCTACGCGTTCGCGTCCTCGCGTGAGGAACTGCGTGAGGCGTGCGAGGCGATCGGGTACCCGTGTCTTGTGAAGCCGACGATGTCGTCGTCGGGCAAGGGCCAGTCCTCCCTGCACGGCCCGGACGACGTGGACCGGGCCTGGGAGTACGCGCAGTCGGGCGCCCGCGTGGCGGGCGCGCGCGTCATCGTGGAGTCCTTCGTCGATTTCGAGTACGAGATCACCCTGCTCACCGTCCGCAGCGTCGACCCCGAGACCGGCAGTATCCGCATCGACTTCTGCGAGCCGATCGGCCACACCCAGGAGCGCGGCGACTATGTGGAATCGTGGCAGCCGCAGCCCATGACCCAGGACGCGTACGACTCGGCCCGGTCGGTGGCCGCGCGGATCACGAGCGCGCTGGGCGGCGTTGGCGTGTTCGGCGTGGAACTGTTCGTCAAGGGCGTCGACGTGTACTTCTCCGAGGTCAGCCCCCGCCCCCACGACACCGGCCTGGTGACGCTGGGCAGTCAGGTGCTGAGCGAGTTCGAGATGCACGCCCGCGCGGTGCTGGGGTTGCCGGTGGTCACGACCCTGTCCAGTCCGGGGGCGTCCGCGGTGGTGTACGGCGGGATGGAGGCCGAGGGCGTGGGCTTCACCGGCGTGGCCGCGGCCTTGGCCGTGCCCGAGGCCGACATCCGACTGTTCGGCAAGCCCTCGACCAGCGAGTTCCGCCGGATGGGTGTGGCCGTCGCCACCGCCGAGAACATCGAGACCGCCCGCGAGCGTGCCCGCACCGCCGCGTCGCACGTGCGGGTCGTGACGTAAGGGACGTCGGACGCACGTCACGCGGCGCAGGCCGACCTGGACTGAGCCGGTGGACCGCGGCCGTCGAGGACAGGCGCGGGCTGTCGCGGGCCGTCGCGGAAAAATCGTGCCGGGCACCCCGGTGCCGCATCGACCAGCACTTTTCCCGGCCGCGGTCGCACATTTCCGGTCGCCTGTGGATAGTCGTCCCTTTCATCCACACCCGCCTCTTTTCGCCCCGGCCCGTCGCTCGGGTGCCCCTAGCGTGATCTCCCGAGCGGTCGGCGGGGACGCGGGCCGGGAGGGAGCGGGGACAGATGGTGGAGCAGTGGGCCGGAGGCGGATCGGCGATGGAGCCGGGCCCGGGTGTGGCGGCGGGCCCCGGTCTCGGCGGGGTGCTGTTGCTGTCGTTCGAGCGGCTGACCGTGGCCGGGCACGCGGACAGTCTCCGCGAGGCCGGGCCGGCAGGCGCGGGGCACGCGGAGGAGCTGGTCGCGGCGCTGACGGAGGCGTCGACGGCCGCGGCCGGGATGGCGGGGGCGCTGCCCGGCGGCGTGCTGAGCGGTCCGGTGTTGGCGGAGTGCGCTGCGCTGTTGGCCCGGCGGGTCCGACACTTCGTGGATGAGACCGACCGGATCGCCGAGGACATGACCCGCGCGGCCGGCCACCTGGTGTCGGTCGAGGAGGAGGTGGCGCGGCGTGTCGCCGAGGCGGGCTGAGGAGGTGGCGGTGGCGATCGATCACGCGGAGGCGATGGCCGCCTCGGCCGGTCGCGGCATCTCGGATGTGGCCGAGGACCTGGACGCGGTCGCCCGCCGGCTGGCTGCGGGCCCGGCCGACGGCGGGTGGTCCGGGCAGGTGGGTGCGCGGGCCCGTGAGAGCGTGGCGGATGCGGCTGTCGAGGCGCGGATGCTCGCCGGGGCCTGCCTGTTCCTGTCGGATGTGCTGCGCGTGGAAGGTGCCGGGTTGGTGCGGGCGCTGATCGCGTGGGACGACGACGAGGTGGCCACACCCGGATCCGGTGACGGTGTCGCGGTGGCCGATTCGGACCGTGCCCTGGTGATGCGGCTCAGGGAGGCGGCGGATTCGCTGGCGGGGCTGGTCGACCCGGACACCCGGCCGTGCATCGACCTGGCCGGTAGCACTCTGGGCGATCCGCGGGAGGCTGCGCGGCTGTGGCATTCGCTCGGGCCCGTCGACCGTGAGCGCCTGGTCCGCGACAATCCGGAGTTGGGGTCGGTGGCGGGGTTGTCGTCGGCGACTCGGGATGCGATCAACCGGACCCGGCTGCGCCGGCTTCTGGATGCTCTCGACCAGCCCGATGAGGACGGTGGTGGCGGTGGTCCCGACGCCCGGCCCGGACTGGCCGCGCTGGCCGACTACCTCGATGCGGATCCCCGACGGCACCTGATCGATCTGCACCCCGATGGTCGGGCGGTGGTGGCGAGCGGCAACCCGGATGTCGCCGACCGGGTCGTGACACTGATCCCGGGCACGGGCTCGTCGCTGGAGTCGGTGGGCCGGACCGGTGAGCGCGCGGACGCGATGTGCGAGGCCGCTGGCGAGGCGGGCGGTTCGGGCACCGGTGCGGCGAGCGCTGGCGGGGCGGGCCGAGGCGGCGGGGCGTCCGTCGACGCGGGCACCGGGGCGTGCGTGTCCGTGGCATGGCAGGGCTACGACGCCCCCGGCAGCATCCCCGAGGCCGCCCGTTCGCTCGGGCCCGCGCGGGCGTATGCCGATGACCTGCGCACGTTCACGGCCGGGGTGGATGCGGTCGAGGTGATGGACGGTGACGACGCCCCGCATACCGTCGTGGGCTACAGCTACGGTTCGGCGACGCTCGGGGCGGCGGCCTCGGACCCGCGGGGCCTGGCTGTTGACCGGATGATCCACGTCGGCAGTCCCGGAGCGGCGGTCGAGTCGATCGAACAGCAGTGGGTGGACGAGGGCGGCATCTCGAGGACGGCTCGTCGTTGGGAGGTGGCCTCGGTGGCGAGCCGCTGGGACGCGGTGCCGTGGTGGTCTGTCACCGGCGTGCTGGGCGAGCGGCCGGGTACGGCGGAGTTCGGCGGTACCCCGGTGGACGTGACCGAGCCCGATGCCGGCCCACGCTCGGTCGGTGAGGCGCATTCGACCTACTTCGATCGCGGCACGGTGTCGCTGGAGGAGATCGGCCGCCTCATCGCCGACACCGAGTAGCGGCCGCACCCTCCAGCCGTCTCCCCCGGGGGTTTTGGTGGCACCACTGCGGGGAATCGGCCGAATTCGCGCTGTGGTGTCTCCAAGGTTCTCGGTGATGTCGCCAAGCCTGGGCTCGGGCGGGTCGTCAGCCGCGGGCACCGAGTAGTGGCCGCACCCTCCGGCCACCTCGCCGGGCGGCCAGCTCGCCGTCTAGTCGCCGCATCGTCCAGCAGCACGCCGCACGCCGCACGCAGCACGTGGCACGCCGCCCGCCGCACGCGGCCCGCCGCCCGCCGCCCGCGGCCCGCGGGGGTTTTGGTGGCATCACTGCGGAGAATCGGCCGAATTCGCGCGGTGGTGTCTCCAAGGTTCTCGGTGGTGTCGCCAAGCCTGGGGTCGGGCGCGGCTTGCGGGGGAGGCGGGTTCGGTGGGGCCGGGGCCGAGGCCGGATCAGCGGCTGGAATCGGCGCCCAGACCCACGTCGAGCATCTCGTCGCGGCCCGGCAACTTGGTGCGCTCCCGGCCCGCGGACTCACCAAGCTCGCGCTCGCGGGCGTCGATCGCGGCCCATGCGATGCCGTCGATCACCTTGATCCCCCGGGAGTCCAGCAGCTCGCGTACCGACTGCGGGTCCGGTGACTCGGGATCCGGCAACAGGCCGGCCTCGAGGTCGCTGAGCAGTTCGTTCACCGACTCCGTGGCGCAGGAGCGGTTGGTACCGATCACCCCGGAGGGACCCCGCTTGATCCAGCCGGCGGTGAACAGCCCCGGGATCGGCTCGCCGTCCGGCCCGTCGAGCACACGGCCCGCCCTGTTGGGGATGGTGGCGGTGGAGTCGTCGAAGGGAATCCCCTCGAGCGCGGCCGAACGGTAGCCGACCGCACTGTAGACGGCGTCGACGGGCAGGACCTCGGTCTCGCCGGTCATGCGGAGGCCGCTGCCGTCGGGTTCGGTGCGCTCGAGGCGCAGGCCGGTCACGTGGTCGGCGGCGTCGGGACCACCGGAGTCGGGGCCACCGGAGTCGGGGCCACCGGCGTCGGGGCCACCGGCGCCGCCCGAGCCGAGGATCTCGACCGGCGCCCGGTTGAAGCGGAAGCGCACGACCTTCTCGCCCGCGGCCAACGCGGCGGCCTCGGCCGCATCGGCATCAGCGTGACCGGCCTCGGTCTGCGCTGTCGCCCACTTCTTCAGAACCGCGTAGATCTGCCCGGCCCGGCGATCGGACTCACGATGGCGGCGGGACACCTCGTCGTCGTCGAGCTCGGCCGGCTCCACCACCACGGTCACACCGTCCACCTTGTCCATCTCCCGCAGCTCGAGGGTGGTGAACTTGGCCCACGCGGGGCCGCGGCGACCGATCACCGACACGGTGCGCGCGGCGGTGTCCCCGAAACCGGTGCGGACGTGCTCGGGGATGTCGGTTGCCTCGAGCTGCTCCGCGGTGCGCACCAGCATCCGCGCGATGTCCAGGGCCACGTTGCCCACGCCCACCACGGCGGCCCGCCTGGCGGACAGGTCCCACTCGGGGTCGACGTCGGGGTGGCCGTCATACCAGGTCACGAACTCGGCGGCGCCGTACGACCCGGTCAGGTCCTCGCCTGGGATGCCCATCGTGCGGTCCGCGAGTGCGCCGGTCGCGAAGATCACCGCGTGGTGGTGGCGGCGCAGGTCCTCGAGCGTGATGTCGGTGCCGAAGTGCACGTTGCCGAGGAAGCGGATGCGCGGGTCCTGGCCGATCTCCCAGAGGTTGTCGGCGATGCCCTTGATGCGCGGGTGGTCGGGGGCGACCCCGTGCCGAAGCAGACCGAACGGCACGGGCAGTGTGTCGAACAGGTCCACCACGATCTCGTGGGAGTTCTTGTCGGCCCAGGTCAGAAGGGCGTCGCAGGCGAACACGCCGGCCGGTCCCGAGCCGACCACGGCGATGCGGACAGGGGAAGATGAGGGCCACGTCATACTTCGATCGTCTCACGCATCGGCACTTCGGGTCGGCTGTCCGACAGGATGGGCATCCGCCCGGCGCGGCGGCCCCGGACGGTGAGCCCGGCGCGGTGGTCCCGGCGTGCTGAACCCGGCCGCCGACCCCGGACGGCGGCCCCTGACCACCTCGACCCCGCGACCTGGATGAGGGAGGAGCATAATCAACACCCATGACCGACTACGCAGGAGATCTCCCCCCCAGGCAGGCCTGGGACCTGCTCGCTTCCGATCCGGAGGCGGTCCTGGTGGACGTGCGTACCAGCGCCGAGTGGCAGTGGGTCGGCGGCGCCGATCTCTCCGAGCTGGGCAAGCCGGTACTGGGCATCGAGTGGAAGACCTCGGCGGGCGAGCCGAACCACCGATTCGTGGAGCAGCTCGGCGAAGCCGGTCTGACGCCGGAGACCCCGGTGCTGTTCCTGTGCCGCAGCGGGGGTCGGTCGGCCGCCGCGGCGAGCGCTGCGACGGCCGCCGGGTTCGGGCCCGCCTACAACGTGGCGGAGGGCTTCGAGGGTGACCCGGACGCCCACGGTCACCGCGGGACGGTCAACGGTTGGAAGGTAGCGGGCCTGGCCTGGCGCCAGACCTGACGGTCGGGCGTGGGTCGCAGATCCACGACGACGACGACGCCACCCCCTATTCGGACGAGTGATAAGAGAAAGCAGCGAATGAAGAACAACGAGCTCCCGGACGGTCTCCACCCCGACACGTTGGGGGTGCGGGCCGGGCAGATGCGCACCGGCTTCGAGGAGACCACGGAGCCGCTGTTCCTCAATTCGGGCTACGTCTATGACTCGGCGGAGGCCGCAGAGGCGTCGTTCGACGGCACCACCGAGCGGTTCGTGTATTCGCGCTACGGCAACCCGACGGTCGCGATGTTCGAGGAGCGGCTGCGTCAGATCGAGGGCGCGGAGGACTGCTTCGCCGCGTCGTCGGGCATGTCGGCGGTGTTCGTGGCGTTGGCCGCGCTGTGCGGTAAGGGGTCGCGGTTGGTGTCCTCGAGGGCGCTGTTCGGTTCGTGTTTCGTGATCTGTGACGACATCCTGCCGCGCTGGGGCGTGGAGACGGTGTTCGTGGACGGCACCGATCTCGACCAGTGGCGCGAGGCCCTCAGCGAGCCGACCGACGCGGTGTTCTTCGAGACCCCGTCCAACCCGATGCAGGAGCTGGTGGACGTGCGCGCCGTGTGCGAGCTCGCGCACGCGGCCGGGGCGAAGGTCGTGGTGGACAACGTTTTTGCCACTCCGCTGCACCAGAAGCCGTTCGAGTTGGGCGCGGACGTGGTGGTCTACTCCACCACCAAGCACATCGACGGTCAGGGCCGGGTGCTGGGCGGCGCGGTGCTGGGCACCGAGGAGTTCATCTCCGGGCCGGTCAAGCATCTCATGCGCCACGCCGGGTTCGGGATGAACGCCTTCAACGCCTGGGTGCTGCTCAAGGGGTTGGAGACGATGGGGCTGCGCGTGGAGCGCATGTCGGCCAACGCGCTGGAGGTGGCGCGGTTCCTGGAGTCGCACCCGGCGGTGGAGTTCGTGACCTACCCGATGCTCGAGTCGCACCCGCAGCACGAGCTGGCGACCGCGCAGATGTCGGGCGGCGGGTCGGTGGTGACGTTCGGGCTCCGGTTCGACGACGACGACGGCGGCAAGCAGCGCTGTTTCGACCTGCTCAACGCCCTGCGCGTGATCGACATCTCCAACAACCTCGGCGATGCCAAGACGCTGGTAACGCATCCGGCCACCACCACTCATGCGTCGATGGAGCCGGAGGCGCGTGCCGCGGTGGGCATCGGCCAGAACGTGATCCGACTCTCGGTGGGCCTGGAGCACGCCGGCGATCTGATCGACGACCTGTCGCGCGGACTGGGCTGAGCCCGGTCAGGACGCGCGGGCCGGGCTGAGCGCGGGCCGGGCTGAGCTCGGGCTGGGCTGAGTGCGGTCAGGAGTCGGTGTCGCCGCGGGTGATGTCGATCGGCCAGGCAAGCGTGAGCATCGAGTCCGGCGCCGGCGAGTCGGCGTCCAGGCTCAGCTCGAGGCACACGGTCACGGGCGCGCCGGGCGTGGTGCGGGTGCCGGCCGGCAGCACCAGCGGGTCGGCCGCGGTGGGCGCGTCGACGGGCACCGCCCCGGTCGGATCGCCCGCCAGGACGCCGGCGATCACGCCCGGGGCGCCGGGTGTGAAGGTGGGCGCCGCGCAGGCCCCGCCGCTCGTGGAGACGGCCCGGATACGCACGTCGGCGGCCGTTGCGGGGTTGCCCTCCACCAGCACGCCCCGGCCGACGTCCACGAGCGCGTCGGCCTTCGAGCCGACCGTCGTGCGTAGGGTGAGCGGCTGGTAGGCGGAGCGGTTGCGCAGGGCGGCGGTGTCCACGCGGACGGGGAAGTGGCCGCCGGCCGACGAGATGGGGGCGGTCCAGGTGGAGCCGAAATCGGTGGACGCCTGGACAGACCAGGCGGAGGCCCGGAGTTCGGATTCGCGTACCTGCGTCTCGTGCTCCTGGACGATCATGGAGGCGCCGAGTGCGCAGGCGGAGGCGGCACCGAGGGCGACCAGGGCGCTGGCCGCGTGCCGGATCCGCATGGTGCCTCCGAAGCGTGCTGTGGTGCCGGACCCCGTCCGGGGGCGGGGAGGGGTCCCGGGCCGCGGTGCGGGACCGCGATGGCGTTCGTGTTCCCACCAAGCCTATGGCCGACCGTGCCCGATGTGTTACAGACCCGCCCCGGTGGTGAGCGTTCTCACGCGCCGCGGGCTGTCTTGAAAAAGCGTCCCGGGAGCCGTGAACACCGGAGTGGCCGGGGCCGTCCGGGCGCCGGTGATGGTGTGCCGTCGTGGGTGCCGCAGACCGGATTCCGAAGCCCGGCGACGGCGGAGACGTAGGCTGGACCACAGTCCGGATTCGCGGAGCAGTACCGTTTCATCGAACCGATCATGAGGAGAAGCCGATGCCCGACACCCCGCCCCTGAAGCTCGGCTACAAGGCGTCCGCCGAGCAGTTCGGCCCGCGCGACCTCGTGGAATACGCGGTGCTGGCCGAGCAGGCGGGCATGGATTCGGCCACCGTCTCCGACCATTTCCAGCCGTGGCGCCACGACGGTGGCCACGCCCCGTTCTCCCTGTCCTGGCTCACCGCCGTGGGGGAGCGCACCCAGCGGCTGCAGCTGGGCACCTCCGTGCTCACGCCGACGTTCCGCTACAACCCCGCCGTGCTGGCGCAGGCGTTCGCCACCATGGCGTGTCTCTACCCGGGCCGCGTCTTTCTGGGGGTGGGCACCGGCGAGGCGCTCAACGAGATAGCCACCGGCCACGTCGGTGAGTGGCCCGCGTTCAAGGAGCGTTTCGCCCGTCTGCGCGAGTCCGTCCGCCTCATGCGGGCCCTGTGGACCGGCGAGACCACGAGCTTCGCCGGCGACTACTACTCGACCAACGACGCGTTCCTCTACGACGTGCCCCCGGACGGCGTTCCCGTGTACATCGCCGCCGGCGGCCCGGTGGTGGCCAAGTACGCCGGCCGGGTGGGTGACGGCTTCATCTGCACCTCCGGCAAGGGCATGGAGCTGTACACCGACAAGCTCCTGCCCGCGGTCGCCGAGGGTGCGGCGATCAACGATCGTGACGCCTCGGCGATCGACCGCATGATCGAGATCAAGATCAGCTACGACCCGGACCCGGCCGCGGCGTTGGAGAACACCCGCTTCTGGGCCCCGCTGTCGTTGACACCCGAGCAGAAGCACTCCGTGGACTCCCCGCGTGAGATGGAGCGGCTGGCCGACGAGCTGCCCATCGAGCAGGTCGCCAAGCGCTGGATCGTCGCCTCGGACCCCGACGATGCGGTGGAGCAGGTCAAGCAGTATGTCGACGCCGGACTGAACCATCTGGTGTTCCACGCGCCCGGCCACGACCAGAAGCGCTTCCTCGACCTGTTCACCACCGATCTCGAACCGCGATTGAGGAACCTGGCATGAGCGAAGCAAATCATCTCCCCGGCCCGGACACCGCCGACCTCGGTGGACTCGAGGGCATCCTCGGTGGCAAGACCTCCGTCCGCGTCCTGCGGTATCCGCACGAGACCGAGCCGGACGAGGAGGGCAACACCACCGAGTGGCACTGCGACATCGTCGTCGTCGACGACATGCCCGGCCCCGGCTTCTCCACCTACGCCACCATCGGCGCCCGGGAGCTGCCCACCAACGTCACCACGCCCGAGGGGCGACAGATCCGCAGTGAGTTCGTCACCGTCGGGCGCACCGGGCACCGCGCCATGGCCGACGTCCTGGACGCCTGCGCGCTCGCCGTGGCCACCGGCTCCATCCACGTCGCCCCCGGCGCCGTGATCCCGGGCGCCGTGGGGCTCGTCGACCCGGGGCGTAGCTGCGAGCACCTCGTGCTCACGCCGCCGTTCCTGTGGCCGGACCTCGAGGTGGTGGACGAGTCCGGCGGCCCCGACGGCACCGGGCCGCTGCTCACCCGCCTGCAGGCCGTGCCCATCACCACCGCCGAGATGTCCGCGATCGCCGAGGACGGGCCCGACGCGATGTTCGAGAAGCTGGACGCCGCCGACGCCGACGTCACCGACCCGGACCGGCCCAGCGTCGTCTGAGCGGGGCCGGGGCGTGAGACGATGCCGCGCATGAGTGCTGCGCTGGTGCGCGTCCTGGACACCCTCGCCGGGCGGCTCGTGGTGGAGGCCACCGCGGGTGGTATCGCGCGGATCGATCGCCTGGAGGCGGACGTGGTGGCGGTGGGCGACGAGTATGTCGACGACGACGACACCGGCCCGCCCTCCACCGGCCCGGCGGCGGGGCATCTCGAGAGGCTCGCCGAGCACCTCGACGGGTACCTGCGCGGGACCCGGCGCGGCATCGACGTGCCGCTGGACCTCGACGCCGCCGGGGTCCACGACGAGTTCTCCCGCGAGGTGTACCGGGAGATCCAGCACATCCCGTACGGCGAGACCAGTACCTACGGGCAGATCAGCATCGACGCCGGACGGCCGCGCAACGCCCGTCGCGTCGGCCGCCTGTGCAGCCTCGTGCCCGCGCAGTTCCTCATCCCCGTGCACCGGGTGATCCGCGCCGACGGCGGGCTCGGCGCCTGCCCCGAACACCGGCTGCAACTGCTCGAACACGAACGGCGCAATGTCCGGGCGGGGCGGCCGGTGGCGTTCCCGCGGAGCTGAGCGGGCCGATTCCCCGCAAGCGGTGTGACGCCGGCCGCGGTGTGGTTACGGTGGCGCCAACGCACGAGCCCACCAGCCGTCCACAACGCACACGGGGGGATGCCATGACAGTCGGATCCGTGACCACCACGCCCGGTACCGGGAGCGTCGCCGACAGGTTCCTGCGGGTCCGAGGCCTGACCGACCTGCTCGCCTCGCGGCTGAGTCCCGAGGACCAGATCCCGCAGTCCATGACCGCGGCCAGTCCCGCAGCCTGGCACCGCGCCCACACCACGTGGTTCTTCGAGGAGTTCGTGCTCGGGCGGGTGGCCGGATACGAGTCGCCCGAACCGATGTTCCGGTTCCTGTTCAACTCGTACTACGAGGCCGTCGGTCCGCGGCAGCCCCGCCCCGAGCGCGGGCTCATCACCCGGCCGTCGGTGGCGGAGATCGGCGACTTCCGGGCGCGCGTCGACGAGGCGGTGGTGGACGCGCTCGACGCCGGACGGATCGACGAGCGCGGGCTCGAACTGCTCGAACTCGGGTGCCACCACGAGCAGCAGCACCAGGAGCTTCTCCTCGCCGACATCAAGCACCTGTTCTCCCACAATCCGACCGATCCCGTGTACGTGGCCAGGGACGTCGACCCCGCGTCCGGGACGCCGGCGGAGACGGACTGGCTCGTCGTCGTCGAGGGGGTGGCCCAGATCGGCGCCGAGGGCGACGGCACCACCCACGTCGACCCCCGCTCCCACGGCGGCGCCCGGGCCGAGGGCGGCACCCCTGCCTCCGGCGGTTTCTCCTACGACAACGAGCGGCCCCGCCACCGTGTGTGGATCCCCGGCGGTGAGGTCGCCACGCGCCAGGTCACCGTGGGCGAGTGGAAGCAGTTCATGGCCGACGGCGGTTACACGCGCCCCGAACTGTGGTTGTCCGACGGCTGGGCCACAGTGCAGGCCGAGGGGTGGGACGCGCCGGGCTACTGGCGGCGTGCGGGGGAGGACGGGGCCGACCGGCCACCCGGCGTCGCCGCACCCGCCGGTCACGCTGCCGCACCCGCGGGCCACGCCGCCGCCCCCGCCGGTCACGCGGACGCCGAGTGGACCACGTTCACCCTCAGCGGACGCCGGCCGGTCGTGGACGCCGAACCCGTCATCCACGTGTCCTTCTACGAGGCCGACGCGTTCGCGCGTTGGGCCGGCGCCCGCCTGCCCACCGAGTTCGAGTGGGAGGTCGCCACCACCGGCTGGGATGTGCGCGACGAGCTCGACCCCGACCGCTGCCACCCGCGCACCGTCGGCGAACGCACGATCGGCGGCGTGTGGGAGTGGACCGCGAGCGCCTACCTGCCGTATCCGGGCTTCGTCACCGAGGACGGGGCCGCCGGCGAGTACAACGGCAAATTCATGTCCGACCAGCACGTTCTGCGCGGCGGCAGCGCCCTCACCCCGGCCGGTCACACGCGGCACACCTACCGGAACTTCTATCCCGCCGCCTCGCGCTGGGCGGCTGCCGGCCTGAGGCTCGCGCGGTGACGCGGGCGCGCGAGGACGCCCCGGGGATGACGACGACGAGACCCGTCACCCGCCCCGCCGACGCCGGGCAGAACGCTGACACGGCGGCGCTCGAGGCGGATCTGCTCGACGGTTTCTTCGACGACCCGCCCACCGTGCCGCCGCGCTGGTTCTACGACGAGACCGGCAGCCTGCTGTTCGACCAGATCACGCGGCTCGACGAGTACTACCCCACCCGGGCCGAGGCGCAGATCCTGCGGACGCGGGCGGCGGGCATCGTCGGCGACGCCACCACGGTGGTCGAACTCGGTGCCGGGAGCTGCGAGAAGACCCGGGTGCTGCTGGACGAGCTGGCCGGTCGGGGGGCCGGTCGGTGGGCCGGGCGTGATGTGGGCGCCACCGACGTCCCACGCCCCCGGTTCGTGCCCGTCGACATCAGCGCCGAGATGCTCGCGGAGTCCGCGCGGGCGCTGGCCACCGAGTACCCGGGCCTGGGGATCGAGCCCGTCGTGGGCGACCTCACCGCGCTCGACGGGCCGCTACCGGGGGAGCCGGGCCGGCGACTGGTGCTGTTCCTGGGCGGCACGGTCGGAAACTTCACCGAGTCCCAGCGCGCCGGGTTCCTCAGCATGGTGCGCGGGCTCCTGGCGCCGGGCGACCGCTTCGCGATGGGGTTCGACCTGGTCAAAGATCCGGGACGGCTCGTCGCGGCCTATGACGACGCCCGCGGTGTCACCGCCGAGTTCAACCTCAACATGCTCGACGTGATCTCCCGGACCGTCGACTGCCACGGACTTCGGCGCCGCGACTTCCGCCACCAGTCCGTGTGGAATGCGGGCGAGAGCCGGATCGAGATGTGGCTGCGGGCGGTGCGCGACGTGCGGGTGGAGTTCCCCACGCTCGGGCTCGCACGCACGCTGGCCGCCGGGGAGGGGATCCGCACCGAGATCGCCCGGAAGTTCGAGCCGGATGCCCTGGCGGCGGAGCTCGCCTCACACGGATTCACGCGACCGACGGTCTGGAGGGACGAGGGCCGGGACTTCGGGATGGTCCTCGTCGTCGTCGAATAACGACGGCGGTGACGGGCGCGGACGGGGCGTGCCGCGCGGTGGCGGGGCCGCACGGTGACGGACGCGGCCGGGGCGTGCCACGCGGCGGCGGGTCGGGCCGGGGCGTGCCGCGCGGCGCCGGGTCGGGCCGGGGCGTGCCACACCACCACACCACCGGCGGCCACCCCATCTGACCGGCGCCGATGACCTTCGTCGGGGCTTTGTGTCGTATGTGCGTTCTATCGTGTGGGGTATGACGCGAGGGATGCGAGACACCGACGAGCGGGACCGCCTGAGGGCACCGCTCGCCGACGTTGTGGCGTTCCTCGAGGCCTCCGTCGAGGCGCTGTGTGATGTCGACTGGGCGGACCACAGCGCGGAGGAGTTGGCGGACGCGGTCGAGCGCGCGGAGATCGCGGCCCGGCTCCTTGAGTCCGCGGGCGCGCGGGCCACGGCCGAGCTGGCGGCGCTGCACAAGATGAAGGGGCGCAGCCCGGGCGGGGTGGCCGCGATGCTCGCCCAGAAGCTGGGGCTGGCCAAGGGGACCGTGCACGGCCGGATCGAGGCCGGTGGGCGGCAGGCCACCCCGGCCGGTCGGGCTGCGGCGGGTGGTGAGATCACCGGCGAGCACGAGCGGATCATCGCCAAGGCCGTGTCCGGGCTGCCCGGCACCATGGGCGGCGCGGCCTCGATCACCTTCGCCGAGGAGCTCACCGAGTTCGCGCGCACCGCCTCCCCCGCTGACCTGCGAGCGGAGGCGGCCCGTCGACTCGCCGCCCTGTGCCCGGACAAGGGCAGGGGCCGCGAGGAGCACCAGGAGCGTCAGCGTTCGGCGAGACTCGGCGCGGTGCGGGCGGACGGCACCAGCACGCTCACCATGACGCTCACCCCGCGCGGGCGGGCACTGGTCGAGCGGGCGTTGTGTGACTTCGGCGGGCCGGGTGGCGCCGTGGGGTGCGACCCCGGCTCTGACGAGCGCGCGCCCGAGCAGCGTGCGCACGACGCGCTGGTGCACCAGTGGGCCCTGGGCTCGACGGTCGACCCCGCTCGGGCCAAGGGGGTCGCCACCATCGTGGTCCGCATGACCCCCGAGCAGCTCGAGGACCCGTCGGCCCTGGTGCAGACCGACTCCGGCACCCAGCTCAGCGTGCGCCAGGCCGTCTCCATGGCCGGCGGCATGCCCTGGTTCGTGTCCCTGCTCCGCGACGGGCGCGAGGAGCTCCACACGATCGACGTGGACGCCCACCCCGACCGGCGACTGGCCTCCGCACTGCAGAGACTGGTGCTCTACGCCGCTCACGGCGGGTGCACCTTCCCCGGATGCACCGCCCCGGCCAGACGATGTCAGTTCCACCACGTACGAGAATGGTCCAGAGGCGGCCCCACAACGGTCGCCAATGGCGCACTCGGATGTCCGGTTCACCACGGGTTCGTCGGCAACGGCCCAGGTGGATGGACCACTTTGCCCAACCCGGGCACCCCCGGCCGGTGCTCGTGGCTGCCACCCGGCACCGACCGTCTCACCGATGTCTGACCTGCCGCCGGCCCTCCCCGACGGGGGCAAAGACGCGGTGTTCCGGGCCGTACGATGTGTGCGAAATCGCGGTCGCTGTCACAATGCCCACGTGCCAGAATCTCGTCTACCTGATTCCTTCACGTCCGCATCGCCCGACGTCGACTCCCCGGGCACGGATGGTGACGGACCCACGATCCCCAGACAGTCCAGCGGTGCGCCGCTCTCGTCGTCGGCGGTCTACGTGGCCGCCCCGGAGGGAGACACCGGCAAGTCCACCATCGCGCTGGGGCTGCTGCGCATCCTCGCCGGCACCGTGCAGCGAGTCGGGGTCTTCCGGCCCGTCACCATCGCGCCGCGCTC
>DWWG01000021.1 GCA_019119875.1 Candidatus Dietzia intestinigallinarum
GTTCTCCACGTCGGTGGTGGTCATGAGCGCACCGCCGAACTGCGAGCCCTCGAACACCAGCGGCTCCAGCTCGGCGCGGGCGGAGTAGATGGCGGCGGTGTAGCCGGCCGGGCCGGATCCGACGATGATCACGTCGTGGATGGTCTCGCTCATTGCTTCTTCGGGCTCCTTCGGGGGACGGTGGTCGGGATCGCGGTGGTCTGACGATCCTGTCAGAGGTCCTGGCAGAGATACCGCGACTGAACTCCACACCGCATAACACCCCGGGGAGGATGCTTGTTCCCGGCCGGCGGGAGGGGGTGTGGTGGCCGGGGGCGGTGCGTCAGCGCGAGACGGTGATGCCCTCGAGCAGGACGGAGAGTTTGGCGCGGCCGCGCGAGCAGCGGCTCTTGACGGTGCCCGGGGGGATGTTGAGGAGATGGCTCGCCTCGGCGACGGAGCAGCGCAGCATGTCGACGACGACGACGGCGTCGCGCTGATCCCCCGGCAGCTCGGAGAGCGCCTCGGCGACGATGATCGCGCACGCGGGATCCTGATGGAAGTGGTCGCGCAGCGAGACCTGCTCGTGCAGTGCCGGGGTGAGCTGACTGTGAGTGCGCAGCCGCTGCGCGCGCATCTTGTCCAGGCAGGCGTTCACGACGATCCGGTACAGCCACCCCTGCACCGGGCAGGCGTGACGGAACGTGTCCGCGCGCCGGTAGGCGGAGACGAGCGCCTCCTGCAGTGCCTCGGCGGCGTCGTCGCGGTTGAACGAGGTGCGGATCGCCAGTCGCCACAGGTAGTCGTAGTGTCGGCGGACGAGGGCGGAGAACGCGGACGGGTCCCCGGCGACGTGGGCGTCCAGCAGTTCGGCGTCGGTCAGCGGGGAATCGTCTGTCAGCCCGGTGCGCTCGGTCGGCACCCGGGACGCCACGGCGGCACCGGTGTTCACGCCCGTCACGGTAATCGGGGCGGGCGGCGCGTGGGGGTGTCATCTCCGCCCCCCCGGAGGCGGCCCGGCCCGGCGTCGGGGTCAGCCGAGCAGCTGGACCTCGGTGACGGAGGCGCTGTAGGCCTGCGGTCCGGAGCTGGCGAGCCGGGTGATCCACACGAGGATGTACTCCGCCTCGGCGGCATCGTCGAGTTCCACGCTCGCGGAGCCGTCGCGCGTGCGGCCGGAGCCCAGCCGGGTGGTGTCGTCCAGCGAGGTGGGCGATGCCGTGTCGGAGGAGCGGATCTCGAACCGGATGTCGTCGTCGGACGTCAGCTCGATCTCGCGGACCTCCTGCTCACCGTCGAGGGTGAACATCAGTCCGAGACCGGCCTTGTAGGCGGACGGCCCGGTGCCGAACTGATTGCGGTAGGTGTCCGTGGACCACGAGGTGGACGGGTTGCCGTCGATCACGTTCGGGGCGCTGGAGGAGTTCTCCGCGGTGCCGTTCGCGGAGGCCGGCTGCCACGAGGTGACGGTGGCGACGGAGACCGGCCTCGGGGCGGACTCGGTCGGCGAGGACTCCGCGCCCGCATCGTCGGCGCCGTCGCCGGATTCCGCGGTCTCGGCGTCCTCCGGCGCGGCGGCCTCGGAGGAGCGGCTCGCCTGCGCGGCCCGCTCGATGGCGTCGAGCTGCTGGGACAGGGGGGTGTTGCTCTGGTCGTTGCTCAGCGCGCCGAGCATCCACATCGACAGCAGCACGATCGCCACGACCGCGGCCGCCCCGGCGCCGGCCATGATCTGCCACCGCCGCTTCTGCACCTCGGGGTCCGGCCGGGAGGACTCGCCCCACTGCTGGTCGTCGGCGGCGCCCACACCTGTGCCCGGGCCGGAGGCGGAACCCCCCGGGCCCGTCACCGACGCCGCGGAGTCCCCGGGGTCGGCGGGTGAGGAGGGCGTACCGGATGCCGACGGCGCGCCGGAGGACGCGGCCGACAGCGGGGACGATCCGGGACGGGACGACGCGCCCGACGACGACGACGCCGCCCCCGCCGACGCCGCCGCGGCGAATCGGGCGGTGGGGGTCGCCGGACGTACCGGCCCGCCCGTGCGATCGGTCACCATCGCCCTCACGGTGGCGGCCGAGCTGACCGTCGACCCGTCGAGCGACCGCATGGCCAGCACGGCCGAATCGGGAGCCACCCCGGAGCCGACCTCGGTGGCGTCGAGAACCTTGTCGTCGTCGTCCCGCGGGGCCGGCCCCGGGCGCCCGTCGACCGGATCGTGGGACCCGGATCCCTCCGGCAGTTCCAGGGGCCACTTCCCGGTGAGCAGGGCGTACAGCACGGCGCCCAACCCGCGGACGTCCGAACGATCGTCCGCACCGGCGGACACCCCCGGGAACGCGAGCACGGCACGCCCGTCCTCGGTGAGACGCACCCGGTCCGGGGAGTCCAGGCCCAGCACCAGCCCGGCCTCCTCCGTGCTCGTCGCGGCATCCGACAGTCCCCAGACCGCGCCCACGGCCGAATCCGGATCGGGCTCGGTGACGGCGGCGGCGAGGCTACGCCCGGGGATCCATTCGCTGACCACGATCCCGCCCGCGCGACCCCGGATCACGTCGAGAACCCGCGCCAGACCATCGGAGTACACGGCCGTCAGCGCCACGGTCCGATCCAACACCCCGGTGGCCGACCCCGGAGCCTCCTCGCCCGGCAGCGGATCCACGAACGTCAGGGCCACCGTCCGGCTCAGGCGCTTGTCCCGCGCCTTCCAGAACGCCTGGCCGGCCACACCACCGTGGGATTCGAGCAACTCGTAGCGGCCGCCGGCCACCAGACCGCCGACGGTCAGGCGCGGCGGGGTCGGGACGTCACCGCGCGCCGGACCTCCACTGTTCTCGCCCACCCGGTGACCTCCTCGACTGGCGCGGACCCCCGCCCTCGGGCTCCGCTCGTGACCCCCCGATTGTACGTACCGCCCGGACCCCTAATCGACTATCGCCGCAGACGTCCCACCAGTCCGCGCAGGACGGGGGTGACGGTGTCCAGTTCCGGGAGACGGGAGCGCGACAGCACCAGTCCGGTCACCACCAGTGTCACCACACCGGCCACTCCCGCACGGATCACGAACCCGAGACTGCCGATCGCGTCGGTGAGCGCGCCCATCGGCAGGACCCGGTCGATCAGCAGCGCGACCACGGCACCCGCGAACGAGGCGCCCAACGTCCAGACCGCCGACCGCAGCGTCTCGCGCCCGCGCAACGGGCCGAGTCCACGGCGCAGCAGGAGGAAGCCGGCCACGGCGCCGACCACCCAGCCCACACCGTTGGCCAGGGCCAGACCGATCACCACGTGCGAGCGCTCGTCGGCCACCACCGGCACGATCAGCGAGAGCACCACCCGCACCACGGTGATGGCCAGGATCATGACGGTGGGCGTCCAGTAGTCCTCGCGCGCGTAGAACACCCGCTGCTGGAGCAGCACCACCGCGTACGGGATGAGCGTGAACGCCCCGAACGCCAGGGTCAGGCCCAGGATCTCGGCGTTGTGGGCGTCGAAGTTACCGTAGCGGAACAGGGCGGTGGCGATCACGGGCCCGAACGCGGTCATGTACGCGATGATCGGCACCAGCCCGAACATCGACAGGCGGGTGCCCAGCGAGATGTCCCGCACCACCGCGTCGTTGCGGCCGGCCACACCGTTGTCCGCCAGCCGCGGGTTGATGGCGGTGAGAAGCGTGACGCCGATGACCCCGTACGGCACCTGCAGCAGCAGCCAGAAGGTCTGGTAGATCGCGATGGCGGCCTCGTCGGCGGCCGCGCCGATCCGGTTGGTCATGACCAGACCCACCTGCGAGATGAGCACGTACGTCACCCCGGCCAGGGCGTGCCCGCCGAACTGCTTCATCCGCGGATCCAGGCCCCACCGGGGGCGCAGGTCGATGCCCGCCCGCAGCAGGGCCGGCACGAGCACCAGGGCCTGGAGCACCACGCCCGCCGTGGTGCCCAGACCCAGCAGCAGGATCGGGCCGCTGAGGATGTTCACCGGCGCGGCCGGGTCGATCCCGCTGCCGACCACGGCAAATAGTGCGAGCGTGGCGATGGCCACCACGTTGTTCCACACCGGCGCCCACGCGCCCGGTGCGAACACCCCGTTGTAGTTGAGCACGGCCAGCATCACGGAGAACACGCCGTAGAAGAAGATCTGCGGCAGCAGAAGGAACGCGAACGCGGTGGCCAGCGAGGTGTTGACCTCGCCCTCACCGAGGTTGAGCTCGGTGAGCAGCGGGGCGCACGCCACCGCGATCACCGTGGCCGCCAGCGCCAACGCCGAGGTCACGGTGAGCAGTCGTCGGATGAACGACACGCCCCCGTCCTCGTCCTCCTGGGCCGATTTGGCCAGCAGCGGCATGAACATCGAGGTGAGCACCGAGCCGAGCACGAGCTCGGTGATCATGTTGGGAAGCGTGTTGGCGGTGTTGAACGCCGAGGCGACCGCCGGGCCGAGCACCGTCAGGATGAGGATCATCCGGATGAAGCCGGTGATGCGGCTGGCGAGGTTGGCCACCGCCATCGAGCCGGTCGACCGCATGAGGGAGGCGTCCGACGAGTCGCGGGTCCGGCCGCCGATCCCGCCACCCGGGGGATCGGTGGCATCCGACCCGGGGCCGCCCCGGTGGACCGAGGGCAGTCGCGGCGCGGAGACCGCGTCGGGGGCGAACGAGTCGGCGATCGGAGGAGGGGCCAACGGATGGGCGGGCAGCGTGCTGCTACCCGCCTCGCGACGTCGGTTCCGGAGGCCGGGGTCCGGCTTGCGCAGGCCGGAGTCGTCGACGCCCTGATCGTCGTTCACGGTCGGTGCCCTTCATCCGCGGGATCGAGGATTCCCCGACGGTAGCGCAGGTAGCGGCGACCCCCGAGGACGAGGGCGAGTGCCGCCGCGGCGAGCGCGAACGCCTGGGCCACCGGATAGCCGCCGGTCTGCACCGACAGCTCGACCGGCTCGGACAGCGGCCGGCCGTCGGGGCCGGTGAGGGAGAACGCCACGGTGCGACGCTCACCGCCCCCGGCCTCGGACTGGGTGGGCGCCTGGAGCGTCCGCGAGCCGGCCGCGGGCAGCTGGACCGTGCCCACGGGATCCACCTGCAGATCGGCCGGTGCGGTCACGTCCACGTTGACACGGATCGGGAAGGGCAGCCCGTTACGGATGACCAGCAGCAGCGGGCTGCTGGGGCTGGCCATGGTGAACACACTTCCCGGCGGCAGCAGGTCCACCCGCGCCAGCGACGCCTCGACCGTGTCGCGGAGCCGGTCGAGGCGCTGCACCATCCGGATCCGGGCGGCCGTCCCGGTCCCCGACTCCACCGTCACCCCGTCGCCCTCGGCCCGCCGGCCGGTCTCCGAGATGGCGCGGAGCGCATCGCCCGTGAGCGGATCGAGATGAGCCGAGGCGTTGACCGAGGTCGGATCCGAGGTGTCGACCAGCGAGCGCAGGGTGCCGATCCCGTCGAGCGCCGCCGTCAACCGCTGATCCGTCGGTCCGGCCGGGTCCTGCCCGAACGGATCCGCGTCCCCCGGGTCGAGGGCGCCGGTCGGCTCCGGCGACAGGTAGCCGTCCGGGATCGTCACCGGGCCACGCAACCGGTCGGTCAGCGGGGCGGCGCGCATACGGCCGGCGGCGAGCTGCTCCCCGAGTGAGGACAGCAGCGAACCGGCGTCGGCGCCGTCGACAGACCACACCGCCGGCGGCACGGCCAGGACCCCCTGGTCCACCGCGTCGGCCGCGGCGGTGCCGGGCACGACCGGCGTTGACCCGGCCACATCGGTCACGTCCACCAGCGGGGCCAGGAGCGAGGCCCGAGCATCCTGCAGGCGGGCCTGCGGCGAGTCGGCGGTGAGCCAGTAGCGGGTGGCCGGATCCGAATAGCGCGGGTTCTCCGGCGCCGAGCCGGTCGCGGCGAGCCCCGCCCCGACCGTCGCCGAGTACGTCAACGCCCTCTCCCCCGGCGTGCCGGCCAGGCCGACCATCCCCGACGACGGCACCAGTCCGGTGTCGGTCCGGGTGGACGGGGCGGCCACGATCGCGGTGGACCCCTCCTCGCCGAGCGCCGTGGCGGTGCCCGGGTCGAGGGTGCCGGACGTCGGAAGCAGGACGTCGGGCAGCGGCTTAACCCCCAGGATCCGCTCGATCGACCCCGCGCGGTCCACCGCGGCGCTCGTCAGCTCCGCGGACCCGACCCGGGCGACCTCGTCCAGATCGGCCTGCGCCGCCGGCAGCGCCACCACACAGCCACCGTCGGTGAGCGCACGCACCTCGTCCAGCCAGCGCCCGGCGTCCGCGGACACCGACCCGGGATCGGCGGGGGTCGAGGGACTGCGGTCGCCACCCCGGGCACCGGAACCGCGGCCCCGCGAGCCGTCCCCGTCCGGAGGGACCGGGCCGTGTCCGTCGTCGATCAGGACGGTCCGGCCGCCCGCGATCTCCGAGACCGTCTCCAGCAGCTCCGGGTCCACCGCCACACAGGTCGCCCGCCGCAACTCCTGACCGGCCGGGCCGGAGAACGCCTCGTCGGCAGCCCGCACCAGACCCGTGAGTCGACCCGCCTCGGACAACTCCTCCAGCAACGAGCCGTCGGTGAGCATGACCACCGGGTCCGGGCTCTCCACCCCGGGAACGGCGGCGATCCTCGTGGGCGCCGACGCCAGCGGCCACACCATGGTCAGCGGAACGGCCGTCGGCAGGGGACCCGGCTCGCCCGCCGGCCCGGCGACGCCCACCTCGTCGTCGTCGACCACCCCGACCCCCGCCGGACGCGGCACGTCCAGGACCGGCAACAGGGTCCGCGCGTCGTCCAGGCGCGCAGGCTGTCCACCCTCCGGCGTGCCGTTGACGTTGACCAGCAGCGGGTAGACGCCCGGCTCGGTGAGCTGCAGGTCCGGGCCGAGGCGGCCGGGGATCTCCCGCGCCGGCATCGACACGCTGTAGGACACGGTCTCCCCCGGCGGCAACGATTCGGTGACGCGCTGGAACTCGCCCCGCACCCCGAAGGACGGCTCCGACCACACCAACGGGTCACGGACCTCCGACGAACTCGCCGCCCGCGGGCCCCGCTGGAGCCGCACGTCCACCGACTCCAGCGGGGCGTCGCCGACGTTGGTGATGGTGCCCGTGATCGTGATCAGCGGGACGCCGGACTCGGTACCCACCGCCCTGCCGCCGGGCGACGAATCGCCGTCCAGGACCTCGGGGGTGAGCTCGTCGATCGTGATCCGCGCGAGCGCGGGGCTCGGGTTGGGGACGTACCCGGCGGCCGCGGCCTGCTCCGGGGTGATCGCGTGCGCGGGCGTCACGGCGCCCAGCCCCCACGCCGGCGCGGCGGCCAGGACCGCACTGAGCGTCACCGGGCCGAACGCCCGGAGAACGCGCTCACCCGGCCGTCCGGTCACGACGCCGACTCCTCCGGTGAGTCGTCGCGCGGCCCGGTCGCGGTCGGGCGGGGGCGCCTGCGGCGCGCACCTCCGCCGGACCGGCCGCCCTTCCGGTTGCCCCGCCGATCGCTCTCGTCCCGCGGCTCCGCGCGGCCGCGCCCGCTGCGGCGGACCGGCTCGGGGCCGTCGGCGCGCCGGGACGGATCGACCACCTGCGCGGTACTCGCCACGGGGCCCCGCCCCGCATGTTCATCGCGCGCCAGCGCCGGCAGGAGGGTGCGTGCGGTCTCCACGAGGCGCCGCTCGTCCGGGTACGCCAGCCGCCGCGGCAGATCCTCGAACGGCACCCACGCGACCTCGGTGATCTCCGGGTCCTCGTCGCAGAGTTCCCCGTGGTCGTAGCGGATGAGGTGATGGTGGACCGTCTTGTGGATGCGCCGCCCCTCGGCCACGAACCAGTAGTCGATCGTGCCCAGCGGCGCCAGGATCGTGCCGTCCACGCCCGTCTCCTCGAGCACCTCGCGGCGGGCCGTCTCCGCGACGGTCTCCCCCGGTTCGATGTGGCCCTTGGGCATGGACCACAGCATGCGGCCGCGCCGGTCCAGTCGTCCGATCAGCGCCACCCGGAGCGTGGACAGGTCCGGCTCGGGCTCCACGGCACCGGCCTCCGCGAGGCCCCGCACCACCAGACCCCCGGCCGATGTCTCCGGGACCGTGCGCAGTCGCTGCCCACCCCGTGGGGGCCGGCCGCCGGCGCGACCGCCGCGCGTGTTCTTGGTCGCGGCCTTGTTGCCGGCCCTGTTTCCGTTCTTGTTTCCGCTTTTGTTGCTGGTCTTGTTTCCGGTCTTGTTACCGGGTTTGGCTCCTGCGTTGGCCGCGGTCTTTGCCCCCGAGCGGGCCGGCGGGCCGGATCGGGTGGTGCTGGTGGAGGCGGCCTGGCCCGAACCCGACCTGCCCCGGTTCGGGGTGCGTGGGTGGCGGCCCGAGTGACGGGAGGTGGCGCCGGCGGTGCCGTCGCCGGTTCTGACGGTGTGGGTGGCGTCGGCGTCGTCCTGCTGCTTCTGGTTCTCCGGGGTGCGGTTCTGGCCGCCGCCGCGCCTGCCCCGGCCGCCGCGCCGTCGCCGTCGTCGTCCCTGGCGGGCCTGGCCGTCCGGCGAGGGGCCCGACCGGCTGCCCTGGTCGGACGCGCCGGAGCTCGACGTCACTCCCCGGCCCTGCTCACCCCGGCCCTGCTCTCCCCTGGAAGGCTTCTCGCCCTGGGCGGAGCGTCGGTGGTCCTTCGACGCGTCCCGATCAGTGCGCTGACCTGCGGCGTTATCGCCCGCGGAACCGGGCCCGGCGGGGCGGCGGGCACGGCGACGCCGCTGCGCGTTCGCGCGGGGTTCGGCGGGACGATCGGCTTCGGACACCCATCGATGCTACCGGCCCCACAGCGTGGTTCCAGAATCACCGCCGGTGGGTCTCGCGGACCGTTCTCCGTGCGGGCGGGGGCGCGGCCCCTCAGGCCCCCAGCGCCGGGCCGACGACCCGCCACGAGTCGCGCAGTTCGCGGTTGAACAGGGCGAATGTGTGGGCGCCGTTGTCGTAGCGGTCATAGGTGAACGGCACTCCCCCGGCCCGCAGCGCGTCGGCCATGTGGCGGGTTCCGAGATCGGAGGCGAGTTCGGTGCCGGCGCCGATGGAGAAGGTGGCCGAGCCGATCTCGGGCATGTCATTGGGGCCGGGGTTGCCGGGCGCGGAGGCCAGGTAGAGCGCGGTGCTGCGCAGTCGTTCGACGTTGTGGGACGGGTCGTTGTGTACCCAGGCCGGGTCGTCGTGGCCTCCCCAGGCGTTGTGGACGTTGCCGCCGCCGCGGGCGACCATCGCGGTCATGGCGGCGCGGCCGAACGGGGTGGAGACCTCGGGGAAGCCGGAAAGCGATGCGGCGGCCGCGTAGTGGTTCGGGCTCGTGGCGGCCAGCGCGAGCGCGGGGCCTCCGGACATGGACACACCGATCACGCCGCGGGTGCCGTTGAGCGCGTGCTCGCCGGCGAGTGCGGTGGGCAGCTCGTCGTCGAGGAAGGTCTGCCAGCGGTTCACCCCGAGTACGGGGTCGGGGCGCTGCCAGTCGGTGTAGAGGCTGAAGCGTCCCCCCTCGGGGCTGGCCACCAGGACCTGTTTGTCGGCGAAGAAGTCCTGGTAGTCGGTGTGGTAGGCCCAGCCGACGTGGTCCTCGCCGCCGCCGACGCCGTTCAACAGCAGCAGCAGCGGTGCCGGGCCGGGGTGGGGAGGCAGGAGGAGGAAGGTGGGTACGGCCTTGTTCATGGCCGGGGACCACACGTCGGCGAGCACCTTGCGGCCCTCGACGGGCTGGACGCGCAGGATCTGGGGGCGGGAGGTGTCTTCCGGCGGCGGTGCGGTGGGGCGCGGGGTGGTGGTGAAACCGAGCGTCGTGGAGGTGTCCACCCCGTGCGTGGGCTGTGCGCCGGCCGCGGGGAGTCCGATGCCGGTCAGCGCGAGGGTCGCCGTCAGCGTGGCCGCGACGGTGGTGTGGGCCGAAATCTGCGGAGTACGACGACGACGAGACACGCCAGTCACTCTAGTTGCATTCGAGGTGACTTCGTATCCCTGTGGGCGGGTCGGGCACGGGTGGCGGCGGGTCGACGGTCACTGCGACTAGAGTTCGGGTCATGAGTTCCGGTCCTCCTGCCCACGCGCTGGTCCTCCGTCATCGGGCCCTTCCGGGCCGGCGGGAGCAGTTGATCGAGGTCTGGCGCAAGAACATGCCGGAGGCGGTGCGGGAGAACGACGGCCACGTGGCCTACGTCCTGTGTGCCTCCTACTCGGATCCGGACGAGCTGTTGATCTTCCAGCACTACCGTGATGCGGCTGCTGCCCAGGAGTTCCTCGGCAACCCCGCCTACCTGCGGTATCTCGAGGAATCGCGCGATCTGCTCAGTGGTCCGCCGGAGGTCGAGCCGGTGGAACCGCTGTGGTCGAAGGGGTCTGACCGCGACGCCTGAGCGCTGGACCGACGTGACGGCATAACTCGCCGTCCGGCCTGGCCGCTTGGGCGCTACGCCGTGGGCTTCTCGCGCGGACCTCCTGTCTGGTCGCGCTCCTGCCCGGGCTGCACCTCCTCTATTGGCTGCCCTCTGCCCGCTGCCTCGGCCGCACATCCTCTTCCTACCGCCCAATTTCCGGGTCGGGCCTCCTCCCCCGGGCCCGCCGGTATTTCCCCGCGCACCGTCCCAATCCCCCCGCG
>DWWG01000022.1 GCA_019119875.1 Candidatus Dietzia intestinigallinarum
GACTGGGGTTGGGGTTCATGCCGATCCGTATCAGCACCAAACCCGACATCGTCGACATCCCCGCCCACCGCCACAGCAACTGGTGGCACGCCAACCGCCACCGCTACACCAACAGCGTCAGTGGACTCGAACGAGCCCTACACGCCGCCCTGGGTGACCTCCTGGACCCACCACCACCCTTCTGACACCGTGGAATCACTTGATTAGGCTCGGCCCGTGGCCAGGAACAAAGGACGAAGCCGCGCCGCCGCGACCCCCGCGATCGCCGCAGTGCAGGCGTCCGGGGTCGAGCACACAGTGCACTCCTACCAGGCGACCGGCAGCGACTTCGGCGACGAAGCCGCCCGCGTGATGGGCGAGCGACTAGGCGTGGATGCCGCCCGGGTGTTCAAGACACTGATCCTGGAGACCGCCCGGCCGCCGGCGGGTTCGCGGCTGGCACTGGCCGTCGCAGTCCTGCCCGTGACGAGCCCGCTCGACCTCAAAGCAGCGGCGGCCGCGCTCGAATGCTCCAAGGCCGCTCTCGCGCCGGTCGAACTGGCGGAGAAAACCACCGGCTACGTGGTGGGCGGAGTGTCCCCCCTGGGACAGAAGCGCCCCCTGGCGACCGTGGTCGACATCTCGGCCCTCGACCATCCGACGATACTGTGCAGCGCGGGCAGGCGGGGCTGGGAAATCGAGCTGGCCGGAGCAGATCTGATAGCCCTCACCAACGCGGTCACCGCGACACTCACCGCCGAGAGCACGCGCTGAGGCCAGGCAGGGCGCGCTCTCATCCGGCAGAACGCGGCGGGACCCGGCAGAGCGCGCTGTCATCCGGCAGAACGCGGCGGGGCCCGGCAGAGCGCGCAGTCATCCGGCAGAACGCGGCGGGGCCCGGCAGGGTGGTCCGCGGGGGCGAAACCGTCGCGCACCAGACGAGCCCACCAGACGAGCTCCGCTCAGAAGAGCGTGCCCTCGTTCAGATCGACTGGACGCACCAGCTCCGGGCCGTCGTTGCGGACGTTGGAGACCGCCCGCGAAACAGGGTGGATCTCCACCGCCTCGGCCCACTGCTCCAAGTCGTAACCGGCGCCATCGACCAGGGCGCGCGGGTCGCCGATCACATCCGGGTCGAGCCAGTCGCCGAGAACATCCGGCGACACGACCAGCGGCATCCGCTCGTGCACCCGCCGCAGCGGACCGAGTGCCTCGGTGGTGAGAATCGTGCAGGACAGCTGGGTGAGCGACTCATCCGCGGGGTCGCGACGGGCCTCCCACAGTCCGGCCATGAGCAACCCCTGACCGCCGGGCATGCTCATGTGGAACGGCTGCTTGGGCCCGGCCCTGCCGCCGGAGGACGTGGGCTCCCCCGGCACCCACTCGTACCAGCCGTCCATAGGGATCACACAGTGCCGGCGTTTAACCGCCGACCGGAACGAGGGCTTCTCGAAGGCCGTCTCGACCCGCGCGTTGAACAGGTTGGGCAGCTTCTTCTCGTCACGCGCCCAGGACGGCACCAGACCCCAGCGCATCGCGCGGATCACCCGCCGCTGCGCCGATTCCGACACGGCGGCCGAGCCCCCCGGGTGGCCCAGCGCGAGCACGGCGATCGTGGTGGTGGGGGCGATATTGAACCGGGGCGAACGTGGCCCCTCAGCAGGTACCAGACCGGGCGGCGGCGCGGAGGCCTCGTCGATCGCGTCCAGCTCCAGCGCGAGCCGGGCCGGGTCCGAGGAGAGGGAGAACCGTCCACACATGCCGCCCATCCTCGCACCCGGCGCGGCCCGGCTCGGCCGCAACCGTCGACGATGGGCGACAATGGCCAGGTGAATCATTGGAATGCCCCTGTCGCCGCCGCCCCCCTCGACGCGGAGGTCGCGGTCCCCGGATCCAAGTCGCTGACCAACCGCGCGCTCGTGCTCGCGGCCCTGGCCGAGGGGCCCTCCCGGCTGACCGGCGCGCTGCGCAGCCGCGACACCGACCTGATGATCGCCGCGCTGCAGGCGCTGGGCGCGCGGATCGAGGGCCCGGACGGCCCGCTCGCCGCCGACGACACCGAACTCGTGATCACCCCCGGCGAGCTACGCGGCGCCCACATCGACTGCGGTCTGGCCGGCACCGTGATGCGCTTCGTCCCCCCGCTGGCCGCGCTGGCGACGGGCACGTCCACCTTCGACGGCGACCCCGCCGCCCGGACCCGCCCCCAGTCCACCGTCCTCGACGCCCTGCGCGCACTCGGCGCCGGGATCCAGGGCGACAGCCTCCCGTTCACCGTCACAGGCACCGGCCGGCTGAAGGGCGGCCGCGTCGAGATGGACGCCTCCGCCTCCTCGCAGTTCATCTCCGGCATGCTCCTGTCCGCGGCACGGTTCGACGAGGGCGTCGAGGTGGTCCACACCGCCCCCACACCGGTGCCGTCGGGGCCTCACGTCGAGATGACCCTGGAGATGCTGCGCGAGGCGGGCGTGACCGTCGAACAGCCCACCGGGTCCTCGTGGCGGGTCGCCCCGGGCCCGATCTCCGCGGTCGACCGGGTGATCGAGCCGGACCTGTCCAACGCCACCCCGTTCCTGGCCGCGGCCGCGGTGACGGGCGGCACCGTCCGCGTCCCCCACTGGCCGTCCACCACGACCCAGCCCGGCGATGCCATCCGCGACATCCTTCAGTCCATGGGCGCGACCGTCACCCTCGAACCCGCGGACGACGGCGCCGGGGAGCGCGCCGACCTGGCCGGGTACGGGACCCTCGTCGTCGTCGGACCCGAACGCCTGTCCCCCGTCGAGATGGACCTGTCCGCCATCGGCGAGCTCACCCCCACCGTCGCCGCCCTGTGCGCGCTGGCCGACGGCCCCTCCCGCCTGACCGGGATCGCCCACCTGCGCGGCCACGAGACCGACCGCCTGGCCGCCCTGGCCGCCGAACTGGGCGCGGTGGGCTGCGGCGTCACCGAACTGGACGACGGCCTTCAGATCACGCCCGCCCCCCTGCGCGGCGCCCCGTGGCGCGCCTACGCCGACCACCGCATGGCCACCGCCGGCGCGATCATCGGGCTGGCCACCGCCGGCGTCGAGGTGGACGACATCGACTCCACCTCCAAAACCATGCCCGGCTTCACCCGGATGTGGTCCGACATGCTGGCCGGACGGGGCTGACGCGCCGTCATGGCCGGCCGACGGGGCACCAGCGGCGCGCGCGGATGGGACGAGTCCGACGTCCGGACCCGGCCCGGCAAAGGGTCAAGGCCGCGCACCAAACGGCGTCCGAGTCACTCGGGCGCGGCCACCGCGATGGTCGTCAGCGTCGACCGCGGGCGCTGGGGGTGCGTCCTGCTCGACGACGGGCCCGCGCACACCGCCGGCACGCGCGTGGTGACGATGCGCGCCCGCGAACTGGGACGCACCCCGATCGTCGTGGGCGACCGGGTGGCCGTGGTGGGCGACCTGTCCGGCACGCGCGACACCCTGGCGCGGATCGTGCGCGTCGAGGAACGCTCCACGGTGCTGCGCCGCACCGCCGACGACTCCGACCCCTACGAGCGGGTGGTGGTGGCCAACGCCGAGCGACTGCTGATCGTGGTGGCCATCGCCGACCCGCCGCCGCGCGCCGGCTTCGTCGCCCGCGCGCTCGTGGCCGCCTTCACCGGCGGGCTGGAGCCCGTGCTGTGCCTGACCAAGGGCGACCTGGACGACCCGACGGTGTTCGCGGCCGAATTCGAAGCGCTCGACGTCCCGGTCCTGCTCGTGGGTGTCGACGACGAGCTCGACGCGCTGCACGAGGTGATCGACGGCCGGATCTCCGCCCTGATCGGCCACTCCGGGGTCGGCAAGTCGACACTGGTCAACCGCCTGGTCCCCGACGCCGACCGCGCCACCGGACGCGTCTCCGGCGTGGGCAAGGGCCGGCACACCTCCACCCAGTCGGTCGCCCTCGAACTGCCGGGCGGCGGCTGGGTGGTGGACACCCCCGGCATCCGCAGCTTCGGCCTGGCACACGTCTCCCCCGACGACGTGGTGGCCGCATTCTCCGACCTGGCCGAGATCGCCGAGGACTGCCCGCGCGGCTGCACCCACCAGGGCCCGCCCGCCGATCCGGAGTGCGCGTTCGACACCGTCACCGACCCGGCCACCCACCGGCGCGCCCTGGCCGTGCGCGAGCTCCTCGGCGCGCTGCGGTCCAACGACCCGTGGGAGCTGGGAACGGATTCGGACTGAAAACCCCGCTCAGAGCTTGAGCTCGACGTCCCCCAACGCGACAGACACACAGGTCTGAATGCGCTCACCCGGCCCGTGATCGGTGCCGTTACGCAGGTCGCGGACGTGACCGTCCTCCAGCGGCACCACGCAGGTCTGACAGATACCCATGCGGCAACCGAACGGCATCTGCACCCCCACGCTCTCGCCGCCCTCGAGAATCGTGGTGGCACCGTCCAGCTCGACCGTCTTACCGGTGGCACCGTAGGTGACCGTGCCGCCCGAGGCCCCCGCGTCACGGTTGACCGTGAACCGCTCGACGTACAGGTCGTCACGGCCGGTGGCGTCGAAATGCTCATCCAGCTCGTCCAGCATCGCCGACGGGCCGCACGCCCAGGTGGGCCGCTCCGCCCAGTCCGGGACCAGCTCCGACATCTGCGCGGCGTTGATGCGCCCCTCCTCGGCGGTTACCCGCAGATGCAGCCTGTAGCCGGGCTGGGTGCGCTCCAGAGCCAGCAGCTCGTCGTAGAACAGGGCGTCCTCGCGGGTGCGGACCGAATGCACGTGCACCACATCCGGGAACCGCTCGTCGCCCAAGCGCCGGTCCATCGACCGGAGCATGCCCATCACCGGCGTGATCCCCGAACCGGCGGTGACGAACATGAGCTTGTCCGGGGTCGGCGAGGGCAGATGGAAATCGCCCGCCGGGGCCTGCAGCCGCACGATCGTGCCGGGCGTCACCGTGCCCACGATGTGATTGCTCAGCAGCCCCTCGGGCATCGCCTTGACCGTCACGGAATACTCACCCCGGCCCCCCGTCGGGGCCGAGGTCAGCGAGTACGAACGCCAGGTCCAGCGCCCGTCGACCAACACACCGATACCCAGGTACTGGCCCGGGCGGTACGTCGGGGTGGCGCCCCACCCGGGCTTGATGACCAACGTCACCGCGTCGTCGGCCTCACGGCGCACCGAGACCACCTCGCCCCGCAGCTCACGGGAGGACCACAGCGGATAGATGAGCGACGAGTAGTCGTCCATCCGCAGCGGGTGCGTGAGCCGGTTGAGGAACCGGTGCGCAGTCCGTGGCTCGGGAACCCGGGCGGCCGCCGCACGCAGAATCCTGCCCAACCCGCTCTTCGACTCCGACACTGGTGCCTCCCTCAGAAACTCCGACCCGCCACGGCCCGGGGATCGAGCCGGCGTCGCCGGAACACCAACCTACGGTAGCGTAGGTTAGCGTCTCGCGGGAGGTCGCGGCACCGCCTCCGGCACGGAAATCGTCGTCGCCGCCCCCGACACCGGCCGCACCGCAGCGCGCTACAGCAGCGACAACAAGAACGGCAGCTCCACCGCGTCGTACCACGCCAGATCCACATCCAGCGCATCACCAACGGTGAGCTCGGCGTCCTCGTCCCCCAGGTCCGCACGGTCCACCGCCTCGATCGCGTCCGCGACCACCTCGGCCGCACCCGCCAGATCGACGTGCACCGCGGCGATGTCGGCCGTCGAGACGGTCCCCCCGCCGACCAGCCGCACCACCGCGGTGTCCAGATCCGGACGCAGCTCGAACCGCTCATCCGGCAGATCCACGCTCAGCACCACGCGGCGGTGCGGATGCGTCTCGTGCGCCGAACCGGAGTCGATCTCGCCACCCAGCAGCCGCAGCGAGGCCCGGGCCGCCTCCAGGAACGCCACGTGCTCGATCTCCTCGAGATCACCCGCCGCGTACGACTCGATCAGCGCCGGGGTCGCCGCGAAGGCGGTGCCGCTACGAACCGGCATCTCCCCCTCGGCGAGCAGGACCTCGAGCATCGGCAACGTGGCGGGGATGAACAAGCGCATGGGTGCACCTTCCTGTGGCGGGGTGGCGATCAGCTGACCGCGGCGGTCAACCGGCGGTGCCGGCGAGCTCGTCCAGGGCCGACGAGATGAGCTCGCCGATCTCCTCGACATCCGGCACAGCCTGACGGTCGGACGTGAAGCCGCAGTACACCGTGCCCGAATAACTGCTCATCGACACCGCCAGCGCCTGGGTCTCCAGCAGCGCCGGGATCGGGTACACCTCCACGAGCTCCCCGTCGCCCCAGAACATCGTGTGCTGGGGCCCGGGCGCGTTGGTGACCACGAGGTCGTAGGAGTCGGACGGCAACATGATCGCCGCCCGCGACCCCAGCGCGTGCAGGGTCGGCGGGGCGAACCCGGACAGCTTCGCCAGCGACTTGGCGCCCACGGCCTGCCGCTGATGCCGCTGCGTGGCGGTCTCGCGGGAGATCTGCGCCAGACGCATCCTCGGGTTGGGCTCCCCCACCGGCATCGCGATGAGCGCCGAGGCGATCTCCGCGGAGGTCACGTCCCCCTGGTCGTCGGCGCTCTCGGACTCCGCGGTCACCGCCATCGGGACGATCACCCGCAGGATGTCGGACGTCGTGAGCGGATGACCACACGACAGGATCCAGGACCGCAGGGCCCCGCACAGCACGGCCAACACCACATCGTTGACCTTGCAGTCGTGCGCCCGCGCGATCTCCCGCGCCGTCGACAGCGGGAACGACGCCAGCCCCACCCGGCTACCACGCGGACGCTCCGTGCGGAACATCTCGGACAGCCCACCCGCGGGGCGGAGGACCGCCAGGCTGGCCGCTCCCACGATCCCCCGGGTCGCCCGCTCGATGACACCGACCAGCCGCGCGGAGCGGCGCACGAGCTCCAGCGGGTCGGACACGATGGTCATGAGCGCGTCCAGCACGAGCACCCCGTCCCCGGGGGACGGCATCGGCGTCCACGTGGCCACGTCCTCGTCCTCCGAGGAGGCCTGGTACTCGGCGGTCAACACCTGGGCCAGGTCCACGGCGTTGGGCCCGCCGAGCAGCACGTGGTGGGTCTTGGTGAGGATGGCCAGCTTCCCGTCGGCCACCCCCTCGATGAGGTACAGCTCCCACAGCGGGCGCCCCGCCTCGAGCGGCCTGTCGACCAGCCGCGACACCAGGTCGGCGAGCTGCCGCATCCCGCCCGGGGCGGGCAGCGCCGAACGGCGGACGTGGAAACTCAGGTCGAAGTCCGGATCGTCCACCCACACCGCCCTGGCGAGCCCGAACGGCACGTGGCGGATCCGCTGCCGGAACCGGGGGGCGTCCGCCAGCCGCGCGTCGACGAACTCCATGACCCGGTCGATATCCCATGGTCGGTCACGCGAGACCAGCGCCAGCGAGCACGAGTGTCGGCTCCGGGAGCGCGCGGCGTCTCCGAGGAGGAGGTCCGTGTCCGCCGTCGCCAACCTGGTAGCCACGTGTCAGGCCACCTCGTCCAGTCCGAGCAGTCCGCGGATCTCCACGGCCGCCCGGTCGAACACCTGGTAGAAGACACCGATCATGCCGACCCGCACCGCGCCGAGGATGTTCTCGATCGAGTCGTCGACCATCACGCACTCCCGCGGCTCCAGATCGAGCCGGCGGGCCGCCTCCAGAAAGGCCTCCGCCTCGGGCTTCTCGATGCCGGTGACGCCGCTGAGCACCACGTGCTCGATCCCGTACTCGCGCGCGTCCGCACGGACACGGTCGGCCCCGGGGCCCTCCGGCTCGTTACTCAACACAGCGAGCCGGACGTCATTCGCCCTGGCACCGGAAAGGATGTCCCGCCAGTTCTCGCGGTCCTCCTCCGTGCCGTCCAGCACCCCGAAGTAGTCGACAATCAGTCCTCGCATGAGGACAGCCTAGGCAACGCGGGTCCGCGGCGCAGTAGGCGAGGTGGAACCAGCTTCCGGGCTCCCCACGTCGTAGTGGGTAGACGACGCCCGACCGCCCGTGGTCGAGCGCTGAAGGGAGCAGGTCGAGTATGTCCACAACCCACGTGAGTCGAGCCGGGCAGGGGCGATCCGCCGCCTGGTGTGACGACGACACGGTCCGTCGGCTCCCGTCGACGGAGCCGTCACCGGGTGTACGGCCCGAGCGGCATCCGAGCCCGCCGCCGAGGAACCCGGTGGCCGACGAGGGAGACGAGGTGCCCGTACCCGCCCGGCGTTCAGCCCATGCCCTGGTGCTCATGGCGCTGGAGGTCGTGGACCGCCGACGCGCCCCGCAGCACACGCGCGGGGCGTTCCCCGACCATCTGGTGGAGATGCTGCGCTCCCTGTCACGGACCGGCGTGCCCGGCCTGCACCTGGGGCCTGCGCGGATCCACCGTCTCCACATGCACCCGGCGGGCGCCGGCGCCGCCGGAACCGGACGCCCCGCGGACCGCGAGGCCGTGGACTACGAGGTGTGCGCCACGTACGCGCGCGGGCCGCGCCTGTTCGCCCTCGCGGCCCGCATCCGGGTGACGCCCACGGGGGCGTCGTGCACAGCACTCAGGCTCGTCTGACCCCCGGGTGCGGCTGCCGGAGGTCAGCCCTTGCGACCGCGCGAGGCCGAGCGGGCGGCGCGCTCACGACGATCGGCGCGGTCCCGGCGCTCCTGCGCACGACGCTCGGCCCGGTTTCCCGCCGCGGACTCGTCGACCAGCTGTGCGTCGCCGGTCTCGGACGGTCCGGAGAACTGCATCTGGTCGTCGGAGACGTCCCGGCCGGTTCCCGCGGCCTGCAGGATCGGGTTCCCCCCGGCCAGGGCGGCGGCCTGCGCGGCCGACGGTGCGGCCACGGCGTTGCGCTGCTGGCTCGGCTCCACCTTGACGTTGAACAGGAACGCGACGGTCTCCTCGCGCACACCGTCCATCATCGCCGAGAACATGTCGTAGCCCTCGCGCTGGTACTCCACGAGCGGGTCACGCTGGGCCATCGCACGCAGGCCGATGCCCTCCTTGAGGTAGTCCATCTCGTAGAGGTGCTCGCGCCACTTGCGGTCGAGGACCTGCAGCATGATCGAGCGCTCGAGCTGACGCATCGCGCCCTCGCCGCCCATCCCCTCGATCTCGGCCTCGCGCTCGTCGTAGCGGGCGAACACATCGTCCAGGACGGCGTCCTTGAGGTTCTTGGCGCTCAGATCACCGGCCGAACCGTACTCGTCACCGTCGATGATCTCCTCCGCGGTGATCGACACCGGGTACAGCTGCGACAGGGCATCCCAGAGCTTGTCCAGGTCCCAGTCCTCGACGTACCCCTCGGCCGTGGCGCCGTCGACGTAGGCGCTGACCACCTGGTAGATCATCGACTCGACCTGGTCGGTGATGTCCTCGCCCTCGAGGATCTTCTTGCGCTCCTTGTAGATCACGGTGCGCTGCTGGTTCATGACCTCGTCGTACTTGAGGACGTCCTTACGGATCTCGAAGTTCTGCGACTCGACCTGGGTCTGGGCGTTCTTCACGGCGCGCGAGACCATGCCGGCCTCGATCGGCACGTCGTCCGGCAGGCTCAGGCGGTTCATGATCGCCTCGACGGCCGCGCCGTTGAAGCGCCGCATGAGCTCGTCCCCCAGGGAGAGGTAGAAGCGCGACTCGCCCGGGTCACCCTGACGGCCGGAGCGGCCACGGAGCTGGTTGTCGATCCGGCGGGAGTCGTGCCGCTCGGTGCCGAGCACGTAGAGGCCGCCGGCCTCTCGGACGCGCTCGGCCTCCTTCTTGGTCAGGGCGCGCATGCGCTCGATCTCGGCGTCCCAGGCGGCCTCGTACTCCTCCGGGGTGTCGACCGGGTTGAGTCCCCGTTCGCGCAGGTTGAGGTCCGCGATGATGTCCGCGTTGCCACCGAGCACGATGTCCGTACCGCGGCCGGCCATGTTGGTGGCGACGGTGACGGCACCGGGCCGTCCGGCCTGCGCGATGATCTGGGCCTCGGAGGCGTGGTACTTGGCGTTGAGCACGTGATGCTTGACACCCTTACGCGTGAGCAGCTTGGACAGGTGCTCACTGCGCTCGACGGACGCGGTGCCCACCAGGACCGGCTGCTTCTTCTCCACACGCTCGGCGATGTCATCGACCACGGCCTGGTACTTCGCCTCCTCGGTGCGGTAGACGAGGTCGGGCTGGTCCTTGCGCAGCAGCGGCTTGTTGGTGGGGATCGGCACCACGCCGAGGTTGTAGATCTT
>DWWG01000180.1 GCA_019119875.1 Candidatus Dietzia intestinigallinarum
GTTGACGTCCGCCCTGCGCTGCGGCGCTGGCGAGAGCAGCGCGTCGAGGCTGAACGTCGGGACGCCGGCAACTCACAGTGGCGGTCCACGGGCGGGCAGTGGTGGTCGGACCCGGCGTTTACTGGCGTCGCGTGGACCACGCCGAGCCTTCCGGACCTGGGCCCGGTGCGTCTGTACTGCACCGAGGACCCGATGGGCTGGGATCGTGCGCGGGTGCATCCCGTCGTGGTCGACGAGAGATCCCGGATTTTCGAGGTGGACAGCCCCGGGGCCTGGGCCCGGCTGGTGGAGGCGTACCCGCTCGAGCTCACTTATGGCAAGCGTGGTGACTGGTGGAAGACCACCGGGCGGGACGGTCGCTGGTGGCTCCCGGATTGGCCGGCGGTCGCCGAGAACTACGACGCCGTCCACGTCCCTGTGACCGGCTATCTCGCCGCGGCGGGGTGGGCGGTCCCCACGGCGGACGGCGCGACGGTGCTCGCCGGATGGGGGCCAGGGCACACCTGCTGGTTGCGTCCGGATCGACTTGTCCGCACCGACGTCGTCGAGCAATGGCACCGGGTCCGGTCGTCGGAGATCGACGGGGCGTGGAGGTGGCGGCGCGTGCCGTCGGAGGGACCCAACGGCGCGGTGGAACTGCGGTTCGTCGACGACGACAAGAGCGTTACCTACGTTGACATGGAGGTGTTGCTGACCGAGGCGACCCGTCTCAACCTCAACTGGACGGGGACAGACCGCTTCGGTGATCCGGATATCGTCGCTGATCCGGCACTGGCGCACTACACGCGGCTCCGGCCGGAACGCGGAGACTTCGGTCTAGTGGCGGAGGTCAGTGGCCGCTGCGTTGGCGTGGTCTGGCTCCTGTTCCTGGACTCGGGCGACCCCGGCTACGGATTTGTCGCGGACGGCGTTCCCGAACTCAGTGTGTGCGTGTGGCCCGGGTACCGCGGGGTGGGAATTGGTCGGCTGCTCCTCGACGAGGCATTCCGCGCCGCCCGGAGCCGCGGGATCCGGCAGATCAGCCTCAGCGTGGAGGACGGAAACCCGGCACGCATGATCTACGTGAACTCCGGATTCCACGACGCGACCGGAACCGCGCCGGGAACGATGGTCGTCGACCTTCGTCCCTGAGCGTGCTCGGCCGGCACTGCCGCCGGCTCACGGCCCGGCCCGCCGCAGGCCGTCAGCTCGGCACCACCGCGCGGTCGGGCCTCAGCAGCACGTGGCAGAATCGTCCGCATGCGCATCTACCTGGGAGCGGACCACGCCGGCTTCGAGACCAAGAACGCCATCGCCGAGCACCTGAAGGCCTCCGGGCACGAGGTGGTCGACTGTGGCGCCCACACCTACGACGCGGAGGACGACTACCCGGCTTTCTGCATCGACGCGGCCCGCAAGGTCGTCGCCGACCCCGGCAGCCTCGGCATCGTCCTGGGTGGCTCCGGCAACGGCGAGCAGATCGCCGCCAACAAGGTCCCCGGCGCGCGCTGCGCCCTCGCCTGGAGCGTCGAGACCGCCCGGCTGGCCCGCGAGCACAACAACGCCCAGCTGATCGGCATCGGCGGCCGCATGCACTCCCGTGAGGAGGCCCTCGCGATCGTCGACGCGTTCCTCGACCAGGCCTGGTCCGAGGCCGAGCGTCACCAGCGTCGCATCGACATCCTCGCCGAGTACGAGCGCACCGGCGAGGCGCCCGCGGTCCCCGGGGCCTGAGCCCGGAGTAAACGACCATGCCGGAGGGGCACACCCTTCATCGACTGGCCCGCCTGCACACCGACTATTTCGCAGGCGGGCCCGTTCGTGTTTCCAGCCCGCAGGGCAGATTCGTCGACAGTGTCGTCGTCGACGGACGATACTTCGACCGCGCCACGGCGACGGGCAAGCACCTCTTCCACCACTACGAGGGTGGCCTGACGGTCCACATCCACCTCGGCCTCTACGGCTTCTTCAACACCTACGTCGTCGGCGACGGCGCCGAGGCACCCGCCCCGGTCGGCCAGGTCCGGATGCGCGTCGACGGGTCTGGCGAACACGGCGACGGGGCAGGGGAGCGCGGCGGAGCGCCAGGGGAGTCGGGCGCCGCAGGCCCGGCTCACGTGGTGGACCTGCGCGGCCCCACCAGGTGTGAGGTGCTGGACGACGACAACGTCGCGGCCGTCCGCACGCGGCTCGGCCCCGACCCGCTCGACCCCCACGCGGACCCCGAGCGCGCGTGGACCAGGATCCGGCGCAGCGCCCGGCCGATCGGTGCACTGCTCATGGACCAGAAAATCCTCGCCGGCGTCGGAAACGTCTACCGCGCCGAAGTGCTCTTCCGCGCCGGCCTGGACCCGTTCCGGCCCGGCACCGCATTGCGGGAGGTCGATTTCCGCGCGATCTGGGACGACCTGGCGGCGATGATGGTCGTCGGTGTCGACACCGGGCACATCCACACCATCCGACCCGAGCACGACCACGGTGACCTGCCGCGGCGCGGTGCAGACCGGCCGCGGAACTACGTCTATCAACGCGACGGGTGGGCCTGTCGGGTGTGCGGTGACGAGGTCGCGCTGGAGACGATGGAGGCCCGAACGCTGTTCTGGTGCCCGCACTGTCAGTCGAAATAATTGGCGTTCTTGGCCTCTGGGTGACGACTTCGCCCGCTATGCTCCCTGAGTATTTCGCGGCGGCGCCCGCCCGGTTCCGCCCACCTCCGACCGGAAAC
>DWWG01000181.1 GCA_019119875.1 Candidatus Dietzia intestinigallinarum
GATCATGGCCTTCTGCAGCTCGTAGGCGTTCAGGGCGCCACCGAAGCCGGCCTCGGCGTCGGCCACGATCGGGGCGAGCCAGTTCTCCACCGAGGTGTCACCCTCGATGCGGGCGATCTCGTCGGCACGCAGCAGGGCGTTGTTGATGCGCCGCACGACGGTCGGCACCGAGTTGGCCGGGTACAGCGACTGGTCCGGGTAGGTGTGGCCCGACAGGTTGGCGTCGCCCGCGACCTGCCAGCCGGAGAGGTACACGGCCTCGAGGCCGGCGCGGACCTGCTGCACGGCCTGGTTGCCCGTCAGGGCGCCGAGGGAGTTGACGAAGTCCTTGTTGTTGACCTTGTCCCAGAGGATCTCCGCGCCACGACGGGCGAGCGTGTGCTCCTCGACCACGGTGCCCTGCAGATCGGCGACCTGCTGAGCGGTGTAGTTACGGGTGATGCCCTTCCAGCGGGGGTTCGTGTCCCAGTCGTGCTGGATCTCTTCAGCGGTACGCGCCTTGCCGACGTTCGACATCGCAACTCTTTTCTGTCTCGGGGGCGGACTCGAGTTCGCACAATTGCGAGTTCGAGATCCTGTACGGGGACTACAGTGCCACACGATCCGCACCGCGTCTACCTGCGGGTTGTGCGAATCTGGCGAGTTTCCTTGCCACCTTTGCAAACTTTGCGAAGAATGTGGGGCACGCCACGCAAACGCTAGGAGACCCCCGGATGACCGCCACACACATGGGCGCGCGACTGCGCCGCCTCCGCGAGGAGCACGGCCTGACCCAGGCCGCGTTCGCCACCTCTCTGGGGCTGTCGGCCAGCTATCTCAACCAGCTGGAGAAGGACGCCCGGCCCATCACCTCTCGTGTTCTCACGACGCTGTCGGAGGTGTACGGGGTCGACTCGACGTTCTTCGCCTCGGACGCCGACACCCGCCTGATCGCCGAGCTCACCGAGGCCCTGGCCGACCCCCAGGTGTCCGCGGGGATCCCGGCCTCCGATGTGGTGGATCTGGTCCGGGCACACCCGTCGCTGGCCCGGGCCTTCGCCGTACTCAACCAGCGCTACCGGAACTCGGCCGACCTGTTGGCGGCGCTCACCGAGGACCGCAACGCGCTCGCCGACGAGGTGGATCATTCCGCGCTGGCGATGCCGCACGAGGAGGTGCGGGACTACTTCTATCAGCGCCAGAACTACATCGATTCGCTGGACACCGCGGCCGAGGAACTCACCAACCGGATCCGGATGAACCGTGGCGATGTGCGCACCGAACTCGAGAACCGCCTGTCGGAGACGCACAACGTGCGGGTGGCCCGCCGTGTCGATCTGCCCGACGGGCTCTGGCACCGGTTCTCGGCCGAGGAGCTGCGGCTCGACCTGTCCGCGCATCTGACCGCCGGTCAGCAGGCGTTCCGCGTGGCCTCGGAGCTGGCCTTCCTCGAGCACGGTGACCTGCTCGACGAGCTCGTCGCCGACGGCGCCTTCAGCTCCCCCGCCGCCGAGGCGCTGGCGCTGCGCGGCCTGGCCAACTACTTCGCGGCCGCCGTCTTGATGCCGTACCAGCGGTTTCTCGACACCGCGGAGGACTTCAGGTACGACGTCGAGCGTCTGATGACCTTCCACGCCACCGGGTACGAGACGGTCTGCCACCGGCTGTCCACACTGCAGCGTCCGGGCGCCGCGGGGGTCCCGTTCAGCTTCGTGCGGGTCGATCGTGCCGGGAACATGTCCAAGCGCCAATCGGCGTCGGGCGTGCATTTCACGACGTCGGGCGGCACGTGCCCGCTCTGGAACATCTACGAGACGTTCTCGTTCCCGGGCAAGATCATGCGGCAGGTCGCCGAGATGCCCGACGGCCGGCTTCATCTGTGGGTCTCGCGCACCGTCACCACACGTCCGATGCGGTTCGGCCAGTCGCGCAAGACGTTCGCGATCGGCCTGGGCTGCGAGGCCAGGCACGCCCACCGCACCGTGTACTCGCAGGGGCTGGACCTCAACGACACGGAGGCCGCCACCAAGATCGGCGCCGGGTGCAGGATGTGCGAGCGCCCGGCGTGCCCCCAGCGCGCGTTCCCTCCGATCAACAGGACGCTGTCGGTCGACGCCCATCGCTCGTCACTGTCGCCGTATCTCCTCGACGAGCCCGGCACCCCCGCCTAGTCCGGCCAACCCGACTCCGCCGACCGACCCCGCTCCCCCGCCTAGTCCGACGAACCCGGCTTCCCGGGCAGGCCCTCTGCCCTACTCTTGCGGCCATGAGCCAGCCGAGCAGCAGCCCCGCCGACAACGACGCCGACGCCCCCGCCCCCGGCACCGGTCCGGCCGCGACCCCCGACTCCGACGCCCCGGCGGGCCGGAGCTCCACGGGCTCGGCCCCGCGCATCCGCCCCGGTGGTCTCCGCGAGCTCGGCCCGATCGGTTGGGCGGTCAACCGCCTGGGTGCGCGCGTCACCGGCAAGCGCGACGTCCACCTGTTCGCCACGCTCGGCCACGCGCGTCGCCTGTTCCCGGCCTGGCTCGCGTACTCGGGGATGATGATGCCGTTCGGCATCCTCGACCGCCGCACCACCGAGCTGGTGATCCTGCGCATCGCGCATGTGCGGGGCAGCGACTACGAGCGCGCGCACCACGAGCGCATCGGGGCGGGCGTGGGTCTCGACGACGACGAGATCGCCCGCACCACCCAGGACCCGACCACCGCCCGGTGGACGGACCGGCTCCGGTCGATCCTGGTCGCCGTCGATGAGCTGGTGCAGTCGAAGGATATCGCCGACGACACCTGGGCCCGCCTCTCCTCGCACCTGGACTCGTCCGAGCTGGTGGCGCTGGTGCAGTTGGTGGCCCAGTACGACGGGCTCGCCACCTCGCTGCACGTGCTGCGAATCCAGCCCGACG
>DWWG01000023.1 GCA_019119875.1 Candidatus Dietzia intestinigallinarum
GGTGGCTGGGGGCTCGGTGCCCGGGTGGCCCTGCTGTGGCGCTCGGGAACCGTGCCCGCTTGCCGCGCCGCCGGATCAGCCGCCGGTGAAGCCCTTGACCAGCTTGAGCAGCGGGGGAGTGGAGGAGATGAGCTCCTCGGCCTCCTCGGCCAACATCTCGTCGGTGACCGGGACGGTGTCCTTGATCTTCGCCTCGTGGTCGGCGAAGGCCGCGTAGTCGTCGTCACCGGCGAGCGTGGCCAACAGGTACCCCGCCAGGAGCGGGCGGACGGTGCGCTGCGTCCGGCGATCCGGATCGGCCAGCCCGATCTGGCCCACCAGCGAGTTGCGCTCCACCAGGCCGGTTTCGATGGCCTTGTCCAGGCGGCGGTGCACCAGCTCGCCGCGCCAGGCCAGATGCAGCTCGCGCGCGTCCTCGCCGTGCACCCCGCCCGCGGCCGACAGCAGCAGCGCCGGGGCGTCGACGAGCATCGCCCGCTCGGCGGCCGAGGGGACGGTCTCGGTGGGGAAGACCATCGCCACCGCGTCGATGTCCGTGCGCTGGGAGGCCAGCAGTGCGGCCACGCCACCTCCGAGGCCGTGCCCCGCCAGACCGATTCGACGCGGATCGGCGCGCACCGTGCCGCGGCCCAGCCGGGCCTGCAGGACGTCCTCGATCGACGCCGACAGGTGATCGGCGAAATGCTGGTGGTTCGGCCGGCCGCCGCGGTCTGTGGCCGGGGCCACCACCACGAAACCCCACGACGCGAGGTGTTTGAGGGTGTCTGTGTAGTACTGCGGTCCCTTGGTCCAGTCGTGGGCCCAGCCCACCACCGGGGCGGGGGACGGGGCGTCACGCGGGACGAACACCGAGCCCGGTGTCCCCGTGAACCCGAGATCGCCGGTATCCACCCCGTACGGGCCGCGCCGGCCCAGCTTCGCGTGCAATTCCTTGGTCTTGATCGCCACGAGGGCAACAGTATCCCCTCCGGCAGGGTTGTTGGTGGCGGGCCGCGACTCCTGCCTGGCTACACTTGACGCCCATGTGCGGAATCGTCGGTTATGTGGGCCAGCAGGCTGCTCTTCCAGTCGTCGTCGAGGCCCTGCGGAGGATGGAATACCGCGGTTACGACTCCTCGGGAGTCGCCATCCTCGACGGTTCCGGCGGGGCCCGGGTCGAGAAGCGGGCGGGCAAGCTCTCCAACCTCGAGGAGGCACTCGCCGCCGACGGTGGAGAGGCCGGGTTCCCGGGCACCACCGGTATCGGCCACACCCGCTGGGCCACCCACGGCCGCCCCACTGACCGCAACGCGCACCCGCACGTGGCGGGCGACGTGGCGATCGTGCACAACGGCATCATCGAGAACTTCATGCCACTGCGCGCCGAGCTCGAGGCCGCCGGCGTCGACCTGGAGTCGGACACCGACTCGGAGGTGGCCGCGCACCTGCTCGCGCAGGCCATGGCCACCGGTGAGACGGCCGGCGACTTCGTGGCCTCCTGCCGCGCCGTGCTCGCGCGCCTCGAGGGGGCCTTCACCCTGGTGTTCAGCCACGCCGCCCACCCCGGAGTGCTGGTGGCCGCCCGCCGCTCCACCCCGCTCGTGCTGGGCGTGGGCTCCGGCGAGATGTTCCTGGGCTCGGATGTGGCCGCGTTCATCGAGCACACCCGCAGCGCGGTGGAGCTCGGCCAGGACAGCGTGGTGGTGATGCGCGCCGACGGCTACGAGATCACCGACTTCTCGGGCGAGCCCGTCGACGCCCGCCCGTTCCACATCGACTGGGATCTGGCCGCCGCCGAGAAGGGCGGCTACGACTTCTTCATGCTCAAGGAGATCGCCGAGCAGCCGCAGGCCGTCGCCGACACCCTCCTGGGCAAGTTCCAGGACGGGCGGATCGTGCTGGACGAGCAGCGGATCTCCGACCAGGAGCTGCGCGACGTCGACAAGGTGTTCATCATCGCCTGCGGCAGCGCGTACCACTCCGGCCTGGTGGCCAAGTACGCCATCGAGCACTGGACCCGCCTGCCGTGCGAGGTGGAGATCGCCTCGGAGTTCCGCTATCGGGACCCGGTCCTGGACCGTTCGACGCTCGTCGTGGCGATCTCGCAGTCCGGCGAGACGGCGGACACCCTCGAGGCCGTGCGCCACGCCAAGACGCAGAAGGCGCGGGTGCTGGCGGTGTGCAACACCAACGGCTCGCAGATCCCGCGCGAGGCCGACGCGGTGCTGTACACGCACGCCGGCCCCGAGATCGGCGTGGCCTCCACCAAGGCCTACCTCGCGCAGATCACCGCGAATTACCTCGTCGGTCTCGCGCTGGCCCAGGCCCGCGGCACCAAGTACCCCGACGAGGTGGCCGCCGAGTTCCGTCAGCTCGAGCGCATGCCCGAGGACATCCAGCGCGTGGTGGACTCGCTCGAGCCGGTCCGGGAGATCGCCCGTGAGCTCGCCGACTCCAAGTCGGTGCTGTTCCTGGGGCGGCACGTCGGCTACCCGACGGCGCTGGAGGGGGCGCTCAAGCTCAAGGAGCTCGCCTACATGCACGCCGAGGGTTTCCCGGCCGGGGAGCTCAAGCACGGCCCGATCGCGCTGATCGAGGAGGGGCTGCCGGTCTTCGTGGTGATGCCGCCGGTCGAGGGCCGGGGGGTGCTGCACTCGAAGCTGGTGAGCAACATCCAGGAGATCCAGGCGCGTGGCGCCCGCACCATCGTGATCGCCGAGGAGGGCGACGAGGTGGTCAGGCCGCTGTCGGACTACTTCATCCCGATCCCGGCCTCCACCACTTTGCTGCAGCCGCTGCTGGCGACCATCCCGTACCAGGCGTTCGCCGCCGAGGTCGCGGCCGCGCGGGGCTACGACGTGGACAAGCCGCGCAACCTGGCCAAGTCGGTCACGGTGGAGTAAGGAACCGTGGGCGCCGGCGGTCACCGAGAGCGGCGGGGAGGGACGACGACGATGCGACGTGCGCACCCGGCCGAGGTCATTCGGTCCGCGGAGGCCCCACTCCTCGCGGCCGCCGGGGACAGCGGCGACCCGGACGCGGTCATGCGCCGGGCCGCCGCCGGAGTGGCCCACCACACGGCCGCGCTGCTGCGTGAGCGCACGGGCGGGCTGTACGGCCGGTCGGTGCTGCTGCTGGTCGGCTCAGGTGACAACGGGGGAGACGCCCTGTACGCCGGCGCGATGCTGCGGGCCCGCGGCTGCCGCGTCGACGCCGTCCTGCTCGACCCGGATCGTGCGCACCCGCGGGGCCTGGCGGCGCTGCGCCGCGCGGGTGGGAGGATCCACCCTGCGGAAGTCCCGGGTTCACACGGTCCGACCCCGGACGTGGCTGTTGACGGCGTGGTGGGCCTGGGCGGCAGTGGCCCGCTGCGCAGCCCCGCGGACCGGATCGTCGCCGACCTGGCCGGGGCCGGCGTCCCGTGGGTGGCCGTCGACCTGCCCAGCGGCGTGGATGCAGACACCGGCACCGTCCACGAGGCGCATGTTCCCGCCACGCTGACCGTCACGTTCGGTGTGCTGCGCCGCGCGCATCTCCTGGCCTCGCCGGTGTGCGGCCGCGTCGAGGTGGCGGACATCGGCCTTCCCGACCTGCCCGACGGCCCGCAGACGGTGCTCCGGCCCACCCCGGACGAGGTGGGCCGCGCGTGGCCGGTGCCGGGGCCCGACGACGACAAGTACACCCAGGGCGTGGTGGCCATCCGCGCCGGATCCGAGCGCTACCCGGGCGCAGGCGTGATGAGCGTGTCCGCGGCGGTGGCGGCCACCTCGGGGATGGTCCGCTACGTCGGCTCGGGGGCGGGCCCGGTGCTGGCCGCACGGCCGGAGGTGGTGTGCCACCCGACCGTCGCGGAGGCCGGGACCGCCCAGGCCTGGGTGGTGGGGCCGGGCGCCGGCACGGACCGCGGGGCGCTGGAGGACATCGACGCCGTCCTGGCCCGGGGCCGTCCCACCCTGCTGGATGCTGACGCCCTGACCTGTGTCGCCGCCCACCCGGTGCTGCTGCGCGGCGCCACCGCGCCGGTTCTGCTCACCCCGCACGCCGGCGAGTTCGACCGCCTGACCGGCGGGTGGGACCGCGCTGACCGCGCCGGTGCGGTGCGCCGGTTCGTCGCTGGTCTCCGCGAGCGCGGGATCGAGGCGACGGTGCTGCTCAAGGGCCGGGTGACGGTGGTCGACGACGGCGAGGTCACCTACGCCGTCGACGCCGGCTCCTCGTGGGCCGCCACGGCCGGTTCCGGGGATGTCCTGTCCGGGATCGCGGGCGCGCTGCTGGCCCATGCCGCGACCGGTCGGGGGTGGTCGGTCGCATGGTCGGCGGCCGCGGCGGCGACGCTGCACGGTGAGGCCGCGCGGCTGGCGGCGCACCGCCACGACCGGCGTCCCGGGGGCGGCGGGGCACCTATCGGGGCCTCGGATCTGCTGGCAGCGCTGCCGGTGGCGGTGTCCGCGCTCCGCGGTGCGTGAATCGCCACCTGCGGCGCTCTTTGGCAGAATTGACGAAATGTCACCTCTTGTCCCCCCGGCTCCGTGCCGCGCCGAGATCGATCTGGACGCGGTCGAGCACAATGCCCGTGTCCTGGTCCGCGCTGCCGCCGGTGCCCGGGTCATGGCCGTGGTCAAGGCCGATGCGTACGGCCACGGTGCCGTGCCCGTCTCGCTCGCCGCGCTGCGCGGGGGCGCCACCGCGCTGGGCGTCACCACCATCGAGGAGGCGCTTCAGCTGCGTGCGGCGGGGATCGACGCGGAGATCCTGGCCTGGCTGTTCCTGACCTCCGACGATGTCAGGGCGGCGGTGGAGGCCGACGTGGATCTGGCGATCCCGAGTGCCGCCCATCTGGACACCGTGCTGGAGGCCGCGCGTCGGACCGGCCGTCGGGCGCGCGTCACCCCCAAGATCGACACCGGTCTGGCCCGCTCCGGCATCCCGCTCAAGGAGTGGCCGGCGGTGCTGGAGCGGCTGGTCGCCGCCACGGCCGGAGGGCTGGTCGAGGTCACGGGGTTGATGGCGCATTTCGCGCACGCCGACGACCCGGGCAATCCGGTGATCGACGAGCAGGTCGCCCGGTTGCACGAGTGTGTGGCCGGGGCCCGCGCGCGCGGTCTGGAGTGTCCGGTCAATCACCACGCGAATTCGGCGGCCACGCTCACGCGGCCCGAGGACGGTTTCGAGATGGTCCGCCCCGGCATCGCCCTGTACGGCCTCGACCCGGTGGGCGGTCCGGGGGCGGACCTGGTCCCGGCGATGACCTTCTCGGCCGATGTGTTGATGGTCAAGGAGCTGGCCGCCGGGCAGGGCGTGAGCTACGGCCACACCTGGCATGCGCCGCACGACACGACGGTCGCCCTGATCGCGGCCGGGTACGCCGACGGGGTGTGGCGGCTGCTGTCCGGCCGGCTGGACGTGGAGATCGGTGGCCGCCGCTACCCGAACGTGGGCCGTGTCTGTATGGATCAGTTCGTCGTGGACCTGGGGCCCGAGCCGGACCGGACCATCCGGGCGGGGGATACGGCCGTGTTGTTCGGTAAGGGCACCGGCGGTGGCCCCACGGCCGCCGAGTGGGCCGACGAGCTGGGCACGATCCACTACGAGGTCGTCACGGCCGTGCGCGGTCGGGCGGCCAGGCACCACGTGCTGCGGGGCCGCCACGCCGCCCGGGCGACCGGGGGTATGTGACATGGCGGGCACCGATCCGCGTGTGGAGCACGACGGCGACGACGACGACAAGCCCTCCGGCCGCCGCGGCTGGCCCCGGCTGAGATTTCCCCGGCGCCCGTCCACCTCCTCGACCGAGGCTCCGGTCGAGGTCAGGCCCCCCGAGGTGCTCGGGGGCGACCCGGAGGAGGTCGAGGCGGTCGCGGAGCAGATCCGCACGCCCGGCGGACTCGCCGCCGGGCTGAGTGCGCTGGGCGCGGCCACGCTCGGCTCGGTGGGCACGCTCCTGCCGGGCCGGCGGGCCAGGGACCCGTGGGCCGGCGAGGACATGTGGGAGCTGGGGGTGGATCGCGGGTCGATGGTCGCCGCCAGCGACGGCGTGCCGCTCGCGGTGCGCGAGGCCGGGCCCACGGATGCGCCCATGACCGTGGTGTTCGCGCACGGCTACACGTTGTCCATGGATTCGTGGCACTTCCAGCGCCGGCACCTGGCGGACCGCTTCGGGTCCGAGATCCGGATGGTGTTCTACGATCAGCGCGGCCACGGGCTCAGCGGGAAGAGCTCGCGTGAGAACTCGACCATCGACCAGCTGGCCCGGGATCTCGACACGGTCATCTCCGCGACCGCCCCGACCGGGCCGGTGGTGGTGATCGGCCACTCGATGGGCGGCATGACCGTGTTGGGCCACGCGGTCCGCCATCCCGGGACGGTCCGCGAACGCGTGCTCGGTGTGGGCCTGGTGTCCACGGCGATGGCGGAGTTGTCCGAGTCCGGGCTGGGCGCGGTGCTGGACAGCAAGGCCGTGGCCCGGGTGGCCGGTATGGCCAGCCGCACTCCGGGTGTGTTCACCAGCGGCAGGCGTGCGTTCGGGGCGATCATCTCGCCGTTCATCTACGGCGGTTCGTTCGGCGACCCGGCCAGCATGAGTCCGACGGTCGCCCGCTTCGTGGACGAGCTCATCAGCTCCACCGATGTGCTCACCATCGCCAACTTCTTCGAGACCCTCACCCGGCACGACGAGTCGGCGGCCATGCCCGTCCTGCGGGACGTGCGCACGACCGTCCTGTGCGGCGACCGCGACCTGCTCACCCCGCTCGACCGGTCGGTGGACATCGTCGAGGAGCTGCCCGACGCCGAGTTCGTGGTGGTCCCCGGCGCCGGACACATGGTGATGCTCGAGGAGCCCGCGCACGTGTCCGAGGTGTTGGGCGATCTGATCGCCGATGCGATCGTGGAGTGGCGCGAGCAGTCCCACGGCCGCGCGAGGGCGTCGTGACGCTCGAGGTGCCGGGGCGCCGCGAACTGCCCACACCCGAGGACACCCGCCGGCTCGGTGCGGAGGTGGCGGGGCTGGTGTCGGCCGGTGACGTGGTGGTGCTCGACGGGCCCCTCGGCGCCGGCAAGACCGCCCTGACCGCCGGGATCGCCGCCGGTCTCGGGGTGCGCGGGCGGGTCACGTCGCCGACGTTCGTGATCGCCCGCCGCCACCCGCCCGTCGAGCCCGGCGGCCCGGGGCTGGTGCACGTCGACGCCTATCGCATCCTCGGCGGGGACCCGGAGGGCGAACAGCCCACCCGCCGCGATCTGGCCGACGAACTGGAGTCCCTCGACCTGGAGTCCGCGCTGGAGCACGACGTGGTGGTGGTCGAGTGGGGGGCCGGGTTCGTCGAGTCGCTCGTCGAGGCGCCGCTGGTCGTCCGCATGAGTCGCGGGGAGGACACGGAGGTCCGCGTCGCCAGCTGGCACCGCGCCGGAGAGCCCGAGGCCCCGGCGGTAATCTGAGGTGATGCTGGTCCTCGCCCTCGACACCTCGACCCCCGTCGTCACCGCGGGGGTCTGCCGCCTGGAACCCGCTGATGTGGAGCACTCCTCAGGCGGGACCGGGGCGCAGGTCACCACCCTGGCGGTGCGCCTGACCGAGGACGCGCGGGCCCACGCCGAGCTGCTCACCCCGCACATCCTCGAGTGTCTGGACTCGGCCGGGATCACGGCGGCCGAGCTCGATGCGGTGGTGGTGGGCGTCGGGCCGGGCCCCTTCACCGGACTACGCGTGGGGATGGTCACCGCGGCCGCGTTCGCCGACGCGATCGGCGTCGCCGTGCACGGTGTCTGTTCGCTGGACGGGCTGGCGGCCCGTGCGCGCGCCGCCGGGGTGGGGGGTGACGTCGTCGTCGTCACCGATGCCCGGCGCCGTGAGGCCTACCACGCCCGATACGACGACGACGGCGTGCGGACCTCGGGCCCGGTCGTGGGGCCCGCCGCCGACATCGCGCTCGACGGCGCACGCCCGCTCGGCGACCCCGCACGGCTGGGGGAGATCCCCGGCGCCGAGGCCGCGACCGCCTCGTCCACGCCGGACGTCGACGCACTGACCCACCCGGACCCGGCCGGCCTCGTCGCCGTGGCGGCCGCGGACCTGCTCGCCGGCGTCACACCGGCCCCGCTGACACCCCTGTACCTGCGGCGACCCGACGCGGTCCCGCCCAGGAGGGTCGAGCCCTCGCACGCACTGCGCGGGGTGCGGCCGTGAGCGCGGCCGGCGGGACGGGCGGCGGCGTGACCGGCGGCGCGGCGGGCGGTCTGACAGGCGGCGGCGTGACCGGCGGCGCGGCGGGCGCTCCGGTGGGCGGCGCGGCGGGTCCCCGGTACGGCTCCACACCCACGGGCGTGCAGTACGGGCCGCTGGTCGCCGACGACGCCCTGCGCTGCGCCGAACTGGAGCGGCTGCTGTTCGCCGAGGACGGACCGTGGTCGGCGCCGACGTTGCTGTCCGAGATCGGATCGCGCCACAACACCTGCTTCGCCGCACGCCTGAACGGCCGGCTGATCGGGTACGCGGTGCTCGCCGCGCTCGGACCCGCCGGTGACCGCGAGTTCGAGGTGCACACCATCGGCGTGGACCCGCAGCGGCAGGGGCTCGGGATCGGGCGGACGCTGCTGCGGCAGATGCTCGATGTGGCCGACCGTGAGCGCGCGCCCGTCGTGCTGGACGTGCGCACCGACAACGTGGCCGCCCGGACGCTGTACGAGGCGCACGGCTTTCAGATCGTGGGGCTGCGGCCGCGCTACTACCGGCCGAGCAACGCGGATGCGTATCTGATGAGGCGGCCGGCGGGGTCGGCCGGGGCTGCCGCAGCCGACCGGGCGTCGGGGGCTTCGGCGGCCGACCGGGCGTCGGGAGCTGCGGCCGCGGACCGGGTGGCGGGTGCACGTGGGCGCCGGAGAGAGGTGGGCGGATCGTGAGGACCGTACTGGGTATCGAGAGCTCGTGCGACGAGACCGGCGTGGCCGTGGCACGGGTCCGCGACGACGGACGGGTCGAGTTGCTGGCCGATGTGGTGGCATCGTCGATGTCCGAGCACGCGCGGTTCGGCGGGGTGGTCCCCGAGATCGCCTCCCGGGCCCACCTCGAGGCGCTCGTGCCCACCGTCCGCGCGGCGCTGGCCGAGGCCGGGGTGGACCGCCCCGACGCCGTGGCCACCACCATCGGACCGGGGCTGTCCGGTGCGCTGCTGGTGGGCTCGTCCGGCGCCAAGGCCTACGCCGCTGCGTGGGGCGTGCCGTTCTACGCCGTCAACCACCTGGTGGGGCACGTCGCGGTGGCCGGATTCGACGGGGGCCCGCTGCCGGAGTGTGTGGCCCTGCTCGTCTCGGGTGGCCACACCCAGTTGCTGCACGTGCGCTCGCTCACCGAGCCGGTCGTGGAACTGGGATCGACCGTCGACGACGCGGCCGGCGAGGCCTATGACAAGGTCGCGCGGCTGCTCGGACTGGGCTATCCGGGCGGGCCGGTCATCGACAGGCTCGCGGCCACCGGCGATCCGACCGCGATCGAGTTCCCGCGCGGGATGACCGGGCCCCGTGACGCCCGGCACGACTTCTCCTTCTCCGGCCTCAAGACCGCCGTCGCCCGGCGGATCGAGGCGGCCGAACGGGACGGGGAGCACCTCGATGTGGCCGATGTGGCCGCCTCGTTCCAGGAAGCCGTCGCGGATGTGCTGACCATGAAGGCCGTGCGTGCCTGCACCGACCTCGGCGTGGACACCCTGCTCATCGGGGGCGGGGTGGCGGCGAACTCGCGACTGCGCGAACTGGCGGCGCAGCGGTGCGCCGATGCCGGCATCACCCTGCGCGTTCCGCGGCCACGACTGTGTACCGACAACGGGGCGATGGTCGTGGGGGTGGCGGCCGCGCTGCTGGCCGGCGGCATGGAGCCGAGCCCGCTGACCGTCGCCGCGGACCCCGGCCTGCCGGTCGAGACGACCCAGGTGGTCTGACGGGCGACGACGCGGTCTGACGGGGAGAGGCGGCGCCGGTCTGACGGGCGGCGCCGCGCCGGGCCCCGACGGTGTGTGTTCGCCCACCGCGAACGGTCGAGAATCATGCACCCGGGACACTTGAGTGCTGGCACTCGCGCATATAGAGTGCCAATAGGCATGGTCCCCGGCTGCGTCACCCGCGACGACGCTCCTGCTGGAGCCGCGCCCTCAGGAACACACCAGTCATCTACACACGGAGGATCCATCGTGGCGATCAAGCCGCTTGAGGACAAGATTCTCGTCGAGGCCACCGCTGCCGAGACCACCACGGCGTCCGGCCTCGTCATCCCGGACACCGCCAAGGAGAAGCCCCAGGAGGGCACCGTCGTCGCGGTCGGCAAGGGCCGCTTCGACGAGGACGGCGACCGTATCCCCATGGACATCAAGGAGGGGGACAAGGTCATCTACTCGAAGTACGGCGGCACCGAGATCAAGTACGAGGGCAAGGAGTACCTGATCCTCTCCTCGCGCGACGTCCTCGCGGTCATCGACTGACGTGACCCGCGTCAACCTCCGCCCCGTCGGCGCCGGCGACACGACCGGCCCCGCCGGGGCGGAGGTGTCTCTCACCTTGAGAACTGCCTGATCAGGCCCCTTTCTTACCTCCCAGGAGTCCATCCATGTCCAAGTTGATCGCATTCGACGAGGAGGCCCGCAAGGCCATGCTCGCCGGTGTCGACGAGCTCGCCGACACCGTCAAGGTCACACTCGGCCCCAAGGGTCGTCACGTCGTCCTGTCCAAGGCCTTCGGCGGCCCCACCGTCACCAACGACGGCGTGGCCATCGCCCGCGAGATCGAGCTCTCCGACCCGTTCGAGGACCTCGGCGCCCAGCTGGTCAAGAGCGTCGCCACCAAGACCAACGACGTCGCCGGTGACGGCACCACCACCGCCACCGTCCTGGCCCAGGCCCTCATCCGGGAGGGACTGCGCAACGTGGTGGCCGGCGCCAATCCCATGGCCATGGGCAAGGGCATCGAGAAGGCCTCCGCCGCCGCCGTGGAGTTCCTCCGCGCCGCCGCGACGCCCGTCTCGGGCTCCGAGTCCGTCGCGCAGGTCGCCACCGTGTCCTCGCGTGATCCCGAGATCGGCCGCATGGTGGCCGAGGCCATGGAGGCCGTCGGGGTCAACGGCGTCGTCTCCGTCGAGGAGTCGCAGGGCCTGCACACCGACGTGTCCGTGACCGAGGGCATCGCCTTCGACAAGGGCTACCTGTCGCCGTACTTCGTCACCGACCCGGACGAGCAGAAGGCCATCTACGAGGATGTCCTGATCCTGCTGCACCGCGAGAAGATCAGCTCCCTGCCGGATCTGCTGCCGCTGCTGGAGAAGGTCGCCGAGACCGGAAAGCCTCTGCTCATCATCGCCGAGGACGTCGACGGCGAGGCGCTGTCGACCCTGGTCGTCAACTCGATCCGCAAGACCCTCAAGGTCGTCGCCATCAAGTCGCCGTACTTCGGCGACCGCCGCAAGGCGTTCCAGGACGACCTGGCGATCGTCACCAAGGGCCAGGTCGTCAACGCCGACCTGGGCATGAAGCTGTCCGAGGTCGGAATCGAGGTGCTCGGCCGGGCGCGCCGCGTCACCGTGTCCAAGGACGAGACGATCATCGTCGACGGCGCCGGGGACCAGGCCGACGTCGACGCCCGCGTCGCGCAGCTGCGCCGCGAGGCCGAGGCCACCGACTCGGACTGGGACCGCGAGAAGCTCGAGGAGCGGATCGCCAAGCTCGCCGGCGGTGTCGCGGTGATCCGCGTCGGTGCCGCCACCGAGACCGAGCTGACCGAGCGCAAGCTGCGCGTCGAGGACGCCGTCAACTCCGCCAAGGCGGCCGTTGAGGAGGGCGTGATCGCGGGTGGCGGTTCGGTGCTCGTGCAGGCCGCGGCGGCCCTGGAGCGACTCGCCGCCGACACCGCGGACGCGGATGAGGCCGTCGGCGTGAACGTCGTCCGCAAGGCCCTGGTCGCGCCGCTGTTCTGGATCGCCGCCAATTCCGGCGAGGACGGCTCCGTCGTGGTGAGCAAGGTCTCCGAGCTCGGCGCCCGCGACGGCTTCAACGCCGCCACGGGTGAGTACGGCGACCTGGTCTCGCAGGGCGTCATCGACCCGGTCAAGGTCACCTCCTCGGCGGTGGTCAACGCATGCTCGGTCGCGCGCATGGTGCTGACCACCGAGACCGCGATCGTCGAGAAGCCGGCCGAGCCGGCCGCTGACGCACACGCGCACCACGGTCACGTTCACTGACCCGCTGCGGCTTCCGGGCCCCGCCCCCTTCTGCTCCGGGGGGCGGGGCCCGGTGGCCGTTCCGGGACTGTTGTGTGGTCCCGTGAGGCACCGAGCAGTTACGCTTGGCGCTCAGCAATACTCCTACGACACAGGGGTCACGTACCTCACGCCAGCCGTGTGCCGTGCCCGGGCCCCGATCGCCCCGGACGTGACCCGCCGCGACCTGCGTCGCGGCACCGAGAGAAAGGCCGTGCCCCGCAACACACCGGTGTAACGAAGGGGCCCCCGAATTCGATGACAGGTACAGCAGACGAGTTGGAACTCGCCGTCGCCGCAGCGGTCAAGGGAGACCGCACCGCGGCCGAGCGCGTGTTGGAACTCGTGCAACCCGGTGTGGTGCGGTACTGCCGCTCCCGCGTCGGCGGCTCGGAGAGAGCCAACCTGTCTGCTGACGATGTCGCCCAGGAGGTGCTGATCGCCGTGCTCTCGGCTCTACCGGGATACCGGGATCAGGGACGTCCCTTCATGGCCTTCGTGTACGGGATCGCGTCCCACAAGGTCGCGGACGCCCATCGGGGCGCGGCACGGAACAAGTCCGATCCCGTGGAGTACCTCCCCGAGGTGCTCTCCGACGACACGGGGCCGGAGGACCACCTCCTCGACGGCGAGGTCTCACGAGCCGTCAATCAGCTGCTGCAGACCCTGCCGGAGAAGCAGCGGGAGATCGTCCGGCTACGAGTGGTGGTCGGTCTCTCCGCGGAGGAGACCGCGGAGATCGTCGACAGCACGGCCGGGGCCGTGCGCGTCGCCCAGCACCGGGCGATGAAGCAGCTCCGGGCGAGGATCGAGAAGGATGGAGAGGAGCGATGGCGATGAACGACGACGATGTCGACCCGGGCACCCGGGACGATGCCGCCTCGCTCGGCGCGCATGATGTCGACCCGGCAGAGGTCGCCCGCGATGACGAGCTCCTCGACCTTCTCGGCGGCGGCGATCGACCCGCCGGCGACGACCCGCTCCTGGAGCTGCTCGCCGACTGGCGTGCCGAGACCGGGGCGGCGGAACTGCCCGCGCTTCCCGGCGCCGAGGAGATCGAGGTGGCGCTGGCCCCCAACGTGTCACGCCTGTGGCCGCGCGGGGGACGGTCGAGGTCGGGTGGGCACCACCACGGCAGGCGTCCCGCCCTGTGGCAGGCGGTCACCGGAGCGGCCGCCGTCGCCGCGGTGGTCGTCGGTGGCCTGTCCGTGGCCGCGCACAGCGCGATGCCCGGGGACCCGCTGTGGGGCGTGTCCAAGACGATCTTCTCGGACCGTGCCGGCGAGGTGGAACTGGTCAACGACCTGAGCGAGTACCTGGCCGCAGCGGACGACGCCGCCCGGGAGGGCGACCGTGACGAGGCCGAGCGCCTCCTCGAGAAGGTCAGCCAGCGACTCGACGAGGTCTCCGACGCCTCCGAGCGGGTCGAGCTGATGAAGCGCCGAGACGCCATCCTGCGAGACCTGAGCCGGGTCACCCCGAGCGCTGTGCCGTCGCCCGCGCCCGCCCCGGAGCCGGCGCCCGCGCCACCGCCGGGTCAGGCGACGCTGGTGCCCGGAGCCCCGGCCCCGCTGCCGTCGAACCTGGTCCCACCGCCTCCGCCGGGAATGCCGGTGGTCCCGCTGCCGCTGGACGGTCTGCACATCTCCACAACCCTGCAGATCCCGCTCGACACCCAGCGCATCCAGGACTTCCTGAACCCCACGACCGGTCAGCCCGCGGACACGCTGGACGAGGACACACTGCTCCAGCAGCAGCCGTCGCCGAGCCGGACCACGGTCACCCAGGTGCCCACTCCGACGACCGCCCCGCAGACCACCAAGTCACCGGCGGCCACGCCGACCAGCTGAGTCGGATCCGGAATCGACCCGAGTCGGGCACCGGTGAGATCGACGGGCACGCGGCGTTTGGGCACACGTCGGATCCTGCATCAGCCCGGGGATCTACCCACAACGGATGACACACGGACCGGCCCCCACACCCCGAATGAGGGTGTGGGGGCCGGTCCGTCACCTGTCTGCTGTCCCGGGTGTGGGTGCCGATGCGCGGGTCAGCGCGCGCCGGGTGTGCCGGCTCAGCGGCGCCAGTTGAGCTTGCGCGGCGGCCGCATGGCGCGGACGGCGTCCGCGTAGCCGCGGCAGTACTCCCACGTCACATAGTCGTCCGGGACCGGATCGAACGCAGGCTCATGGGGGAGCAGCGAGCCGTCCTCGAGCAGCTGCATGAGGTTCGCGCGGAGCATGTCCCACTCGTGGTAGTGCTCCTCGTCGCAGTCCTCGCACTGGACGGCCACGCCCTTCACCCCGATCGGGGCCAGTAGGCGGCGGAACTCCGAGAGGTCCGCCAGGTCCTCCTCAATCGCCTGGCGCTCCTGCGGATCGAGCGGGCCGGTCGGGAACTCGCCGTCGACGGGATCGAACTCGGCCAGTTCCTCGGCCGGGTCGTCCGGATCGCCGGCGAACGGGTCGGGCGGCATGCCATGCCGAAGGGGATCGTTCACGCCTCCACCGTACCCGTGACCGTCGGCACACGGGGACACCGCGGCGTGCGGACGCGGGGCCGACGGTTCGAGCCGGGAGCACCGGACGCACTATCCTCGAGAGTCGAGCACCGAGACGATCCCCGGCGAGCACCGAGACGACCCCCAGGAGGACGGCATATGAGCGAGTCGCATGGCCCCGTGCGCACCGGCGGCGACGACCCGACGAAGGTCGCGATGGTCGGTCTGACCTTCGATGACGTCCTCCTCCTGCCGGCCGCCTCCGAGGTGGTTCCCAGTGAGGTCGACACGAGCACCCAGCTGACCCGCGAGATCACCCTGCGGGTGCCGCTCGTGTCGTCCGCGATGGACACCGTCACCGAGGCCCGGATGGCGATCGCCATGGCCCGTCAGGGCGGCATCGGCGTACTGCACCGCAACCTGTCGGTGTCCGACCAGGCCGCCCAGGTCGACACCGTCAAGCGGTCCGAGGCCGGCATGGTCACCAACCCGGTCACCTGCGCCCCCTCCAACACGCTGGCCGAGGTCGACCAGATGTGCGCCCGGTACCGCATTTCCGGCCTACCGGTGACCGACGAGCGTGGCGAGCTGGTGGGCATCATCACCAACCGCGACATGCGTTTCGAGGTGGACAAGTCCCGTCGCGTCGACGAGGTCATGACCCCCGCTCCGCTCGTCGTGGCCCGTGAGGGCGTCACCGCGGAGGCCGCGCTCGGACTGCTGCGCCGCCACAAGATCGAAAAGCTCCCGATCGTCGACGGCGACGGCCGCCTGACCGGCCTGATCACCGTCAAGGACTTCGTCAAGACCGAGAAGCACCCCGACGCGACCAAGGACGCCGACGGTCGCCTGCGCGTGGCCGCCGCGATCGGCACCGGCGACGACGCCTGGCAGCGTGCGGGCACACTCACCGACGCCGGGGTCGACGCCCTCGTCGTGGACACCGCCCACGCGCACAACCGCAACGCGCTGGAGATGGTCGCCCGCGTCAAGCGTGAACTCGGCGACCGCGTCCAGGTCATCGGCGGCAACCTCGCCACCCGGGGCGCCGCGCAGGCCATGATCGACGCCGGAGCGGACGCCATCAAAGTCGGTATCGGCCCCGGCTCCATCTGCACCACCCGCGTCGTGGCCGGCGTGGGGGCCCCACAGATCACCGCCCTGCTCGAGGCCTCGGTGGCGGCCCAGGCGGCCGGCATCCCCGTGATCGCCGACGGTGGCATGCAGTACTCGGGGGACGTGGCCAAGGCGATCGCCGCCGGCGCGTCGGCCTGCATGTTCGGTTCACTCCTGGCCGGTTGCACCGAGTCGCCCGGCGAGCTGATCTTCGTCGACGGCAAGCAGTACAAGGTCTACCGCGGTATGGGTTCGCTCGGCGCGATGCGTGGCCGCGGCAAACCGGGCGCCGAGCAGTCCTTCTCCAAGGACCGTTACTTCCAGGACGACGTGCTCTCCGAGGAGAAGCTGGTGCCGGAGGGCATCGAGGGGCGGGTGCCCTACCGCGGGGACGTCGCGCAGGTGCTCCACCAGCTGGCCGGTGGCCTGCGGGCCGGCATGGGCTACACCGGCTCCGCCACGATCCCGGAGATGAACCGTGCACAGTTCGTCCAGATCACGGCCGCGGGACTCAGGGAGAGCCACCCGCACGCGATCCAGATGACCGTCGAGGCACCCAACTACAACGTCCAGGACTGAGGTCGCGCCGTGCGAGATGTCGTTGAGATCGGAATCGGGCGCGAGGCCCGCCGGATGTACGGACTGGGCGAGATCGACCTCGTCCCGGCCCGGCGCACCCGCAGCTCCAAGGAGGTGTCGACGGCCTGGCAGATCGACGCCTACCAGATGGACATCCCCGTGATGACCCACCCGACGGATGCGATCGTCTCGCCGTCGTCGGCCATCGCGTTCAACAACCTGGGCGGACTGGCCGTGCTCAACGGTGAGGGCCTGTGGGCCCGGCACGCCGACCCGGACGCCGCGATCGCCGAGCTGCGGGAGATCGCGCTCGAGGATCTCACCGGTGTCCGCGCCGTGACCCGCCTGCAGGAACTGCACAAGGCGCCGATCAACGAGGAGTTCCTCGCCGCCGCGGTGCAGAAGATCCGCGAGGAGGGCGGCACCGTGGCGGTGCGCGTCTCGCCGCAGCGCGCACGTGAGCTCACGCCGGGCCTGATCAAGGCCGGCATCGACATGCTGGTCGTCCAGGGCACGATCATCTCCGCCGAGCACGTCTCCGGCGAGGACGAGCCGCTGAACCTCAAGGAGTTCATCGGCAGCCTGGACGTCCCCGTGATCGCCGGTGGCGTCGTCGACTACAAGACGGCGCTGCACCTCATGCGCACCGGCGCGGCCGGCGTGATCGTCGGCTACGGCGGCGCCGAGGGCGTCACCACCACCGGACCGGTGCTCGGCGTGGAGGTCCACATGGCCACCGCGATCGCCGACGCCGCCGCCGCCCGACGCGACTACCTCGACGAGACCGGCGGACGCTATGTCCACGTCCTCGCCGACGGGGACATCTACACGTCCGGCGACATCGCGCGCGCCGTCGCGTGTGGCGCCGACGCCGTGGTCCTGGGGCCGCTGCTCGCAGGCGCCCTCGAGTCGCCGGGGCGGGGCGTGTACTGGGACTCGGTCTCCGCGCACCCCAACATGCCTCGCGGCCTCGTCGCCGAAACACACGAGGAGACCACACTCGCGACACTCACCGAGGTGCTCGAGGGCCCGACCAGCCTGCCCGACGGCACGCGCAATCTCATGGGTGGCCTGCGTCGCGCCATGGCCAAGTGCGGGTACTCCGACGTCAAGGGATTCCAGAAGGTCGATCTGTCGGTTCGCAGCTGACAGGCGTCGTCGGCCGCGGAGCGAGCCGCGCGGCCCCGGCGGCGGTCGGGGGGACAGGTCCGGACGGAAGGGGCCTGACAAAACCGCACCTACTGTCGGGTAGGTTCACTGGTGACCGGGTAGTAATGTGACCCACACCATCGACCTCGATCCGGAGAGAGCTGCGCCATGACGTCGTCGTCCCCCTCGCCAGACAACCAGGCGGCCACCTCGCCCACCGACACCGACGTGCTCGTCGTGGGCTCCGGATTCGGTGGCAGCGTCACCGCCCTGAGGCTCACGGAGAAGGGCTACCGCGTCACGGTCGTGGAGGCGGGCCGACGGTTCGCCGACTCCGACTTCGCCAAGACGTCCTGGCGGCTCAACAAGTTCGTGTGGGCGCCCAAGCTCGGCCTGTTCGGCATCCAACGCCTACACGTGCTGCGCGACGTCCTGGTCATGGCCGGGGCCGGCGTGGGCGGCGGGTCGCTGAACTACGCCAACACCCTGTACAAGCCGTCGGAGCCGTTCTTCACCGACCCCCAGTGGGAGCACATCACCGACTGGGACGCAGAACTCTCCCCGTTCTACGACCAGGGCCGCCGGATGCTCGGCGTCGTCACCAACCCCACCCACACCCACTCCGACACGGTCATCAAGGAGGTCGCGCGCGACATGGGGGCGGAGGACACGTTCGTCTACACCCCGGTCGGCGTGTTCTTCGGAGAGAAGACCGGCGGCCGCGGCGAGCCGGGCGAGACGGTCCCGGACCCCTACTTCGGTGGAGTCGGCCCGGACCGCACCGCCTGCATCGAGTGCGGGGAGTGCATGACCGGCTGCCGGCACGGCGCCAAGAACACGCTCGTCAAGAACTACCTCGGTCTGGCCGAGCGCGCCGGGTCCCGCATACTGGACCGCACCACCGTCTCCGACCTGCGTGAACGCGGCGACGGCACGTGGGAGGTCACCCTCGAGCGCACCGGGGCCTGGACCACGCGCGGCAAGCGGCCCCGCACCATGACCGCCGCGCACGTCGTGGTGGCCGCCGGAACCTGGGGCACCCAGCACCTGCTGCACTACGCCAAGGACTCCGGCTCGCTGCCGCGGCTGTCCGGTGCGCTGGGCCGGCTCACCCGCACCAACTCCGAGTCGATCCTCGGGGCGATGGGCGACAAGTACCGTCCGGAGCGGGACTTCTCCGAGGGGGTGGCCATCACCTCCTCGTTCCACCCCGCCTCCGACACCCATATCGAGCCGGTCCGCTACGGCAAGGGCTCCAACGCCATCGCGGTGTTGCAGACCCTGCTCACCGATGGCGGGGGCCGTGTCCCGCGCTGGCTCCTGCTGATTCTGGAGATCCTGCGCAACCCGTTGCGGGCCGCCAAGATGTTCAACTACCGCCGCTGGAGCCAGCGCACGGTGATCGTGCTGGTCATGCAGAACCTGGACAACTCGCTGCAGACCTTCGTCAAGCGCCTCGGGCCGTTCCGGTACGTCTCCAGCAGGCAGGGGCACGGCGAGCCCAACCCGTCGTGGATCCCCAAGGGCAACGAGGCCACCCGGCGGCTCGCGGACAAGATCGACGGCACGCCCGGCGGCACGGTCGGCGACATCTTCAACATGCCCATGACCGCGCATTTCCTCGGCGGCTGCCCCATCTCGGACTCCCCGGACGAGGGCGTGGTGGACCCGTATCACCGAGTGTGGAACTACCCCACGATGTCGATCGTCGACGGCTCGGCGATCTCGGCCAACCTCGGCGTGAACCCCGCCCTGACCATCACCGCGCAGGCCGAGCGTGCCATGTCTCTGTGGCCCAACAAGGGCGAGCCCGATCCGCGTCCGGCGCAGGGTGAGGCCTACAGGCGGGTTGCGCCGGTGCCGCCCATGTCGCCGGTCGTGCCGGAGGCGGCGCCGGGTGCGCTGCGGCTGCCGATCGTCGGGGTGAGCTGAGCGGCGGGCGCATCGGGCGGCCGGGTGAGCTGAGCGGCGGGCGCATCGAGCGGCGGGGGCGTCTGGTCGCGGGGTGTTGTGGGTTGTGCGTTGTTGTGGTGCCGGATGGGGCGCATAAGCGGCGCTGGGGCCGCCGAGGAAGTGCACAAGTCGGTGAGGGGGGCGCCGGAGCCGTGGCCGAATACGACGACGACGACGTGGCGCATAGACTCAGGCCCGTGGCCGAGAACGCACAGAACGACTCCCAGCTCACCGCAGAGGCGGCGGCACCGCGACCGGTGCTCGTCGTCGACTTCGGCGCCCAGTACGCGCAGCTCATCGCGCGGCGCGTCCGCGAGGCACACGTCTACTCCGAGGTGATTCCGCACACCGCGACGGTGGAGGAGATCCGGGCCAAGGACCCGGTCGCTCTGATCCTGTCCGGCGGGCCGTCCAGCGTGTACGCCGAGGACGCGCCGTCGCTCGACCCGGCCGTGTTCGAGCTGGGCCTTCCGGTTTTCGGCATCTGCTACGGATTCCAGGCGATGGCGCGGGCTCTCGGCGGCGAGGTCTCCCGGACCGGTAACCGCGAGTACGGCCGGACCGACGTGAACGTCGCGGGCGGCGTGCTGCACGCCGGGCTGCCCGGGCATCACCCGGTGTGGATGAGCCACGGCGACGCCGTGACCGCCGCACCCGCGGGGTTCGAGGTGACGGCCAGTTCCGCCGGTGCGCCGGTCGCGGCCTTCGAGAACACCGATCGCCGCATGGCCGGCGTCCAGTACCACCCTGAGGTGCTGCACTCGCCGCACGGCCAGCAGGTGCTGAGCCGCTTCCTGTCCGAGATCGCGGGGCTCGAGCCGTCGTGGACCGCGGCCAACATCGCCGAGCAGCTCATCGAGACCGTGCGCGGGCAGATCGGCGACGGCCGCGCGATCTGCGCGCTGTCCGGTGGCGTCGACTCCGCTGTCGCGGCCGCACTCGTGCAGCGTGCGATCGGCGACCGCCTCACCTGTGTGTTCGTCGACCACGGGTTGCTGCGTGCGGGGGAGCGGGAGCAGGTCGAGACCGACTTCGCCGCCGCCATCGGCGCCCCGCTCATCACGCTCGACGATTCCGACGTATTCCTCGGCCACCTTGCCGGGGTCACGGATCCGGAGACCAAACGCAAGATCATCGGCCGCGAGTTCATCCGCTCCTTCGAGCGGGCCGTCGCCCGGGCGCTGGAGCTCCAGGGTGACGACGACGCCGGCTCGGTCGACTATCTCGTCCAGGGCACCCTCTACCCGGATGTCGTGGAGTCCGGCGGCGGCGCCGGCACGGCCACCATCAAGAGCCACCACAACGTGGGCGGCCTGCCCGACGACGTGGAGTTCACCCTCGTCGAGCCGCTGCGACTGCTGTTCAAGGACGAGGTCCGGGCCGTGGGCCGCGAACTGGGCCTGCCCGAGGCGATCGTCGGCCGCCACCCGTTCCCCGGCCCTGGGCTGGGGATCCGCATCGTCGGCGCGGTGGACAAGCAGCGGCTCGACACCCTGCGTGCGGCGGATGCGATCGTGCGTGAGGAGATGACCGCAGCCGGTCTGGACTCCACCGTGTGGCAGTGCCCGGTCGTGCTCCTGGCCGACGTGCGCTCGGTGGGTGTGCAGGGCGACGGCCGCACCTACGGTCACCCGATCGTGCTGCGGCCGGTGAGCTCCGAGGACGCGATGACCGCCGACTGGACCCGGGTGTCGTACGAGACGCTGGCCCTGATCTCGAACCGCATCACCAACGAGGTCCCGGACGTCAACCGCGTCGTGCTGGACATCACGAGCAAGCCGCCGGGGACCATCGAGTGGGAGTGACTCAGGCGTAGGAGAGCGCCCTGCGCCCCTCGCCGGAGAGCCGGACCCAGCTCGCGGTGGCGAGGTCGTGGACCTCGGTCGCCGGGAGTTCGAGCCAGCGCCGGCCGCGGGCGATGCGGTCCCGGATGTCGGCGGCGTCGGTGCCGAGGACGTCAGCGCACCAGGAGATGCGCCGCTCGCCGGTGTGGTGTTGCAGGACGAGCAGTTCCAGCACGTCCGGCGCGAGCGAGCCGTCGGAGAGCGCGGCCTCGGTCTCTGCCGTCAGTTCGGGTGGGTTCTGCAGCCGGCTCCCGGCGATGTGGTCGGCGGTCTCGTACCGGGGGCCGATGCGCGCCAGGGTGATCCCGACGAGGACCGCGGTGGCGATGAGGACCGGCCAGTGGTCGAACGCGCCGACGAGGTTGCCGAGGAACACCACGGTGACCAAGGCGGGGCCGGCGAGCGCGGGGCTACGCCACCACCGGTGTCCCGGCGGCTCCGGCATCTCGATGCGGCCGGTGTGGCCCCGCAGGCTCGCGCGTCGAACAGCGACGACGGCGGCGATGACCGCCACCGCCACGACGCCGACCAGACCGGACAGGGACACCGCGAGGCCACCGGGAAGCAGCGCCGGATTGGCGATCAGCGTGAACCCGGTCGCGGCCAGTACACCTATGACCGGACGCTGCCACCAGGGCCGTTTCTCCGCCCGTCGCCGCAGCTCCCAGACCCGGTCGATCGTCGCCGGGGTGTCGGACACGCTGCGCGCGGGGTCGGACGGGACGGGCATCCCCCGACCATATCGGCCGGGGGATGGTGATCGAGACGGTCCCGTTCGCGGGGCGGGTCAGCGGCGGATCACCATCAACAGCCCGACAACCACCGTCAGCACCAGCCCTCCGGCCAGCAGGACGGTCGGGGTGATGACCGGGCCGCCGAGGATCGCCCATACGGCCACCGCCATGGAGAGCAGGCCCGCCACGGCCAGGACCGGCGAACCGGCCCGCTTGCGGTCGGCCACCTCCACGGCGCTCCCGGTGGAACCCGCGGCCGCGCCACCGAGCTCCACCGGCCCCACTCCGAATCCCAGCGGCTGCGGGCTGGAGAAGCCGGTCCCGTACGGCAGCGGCTCGTACAGCGGCTGCTCGGGCCGCGGCGGCGTGCTGCCGGCCGGGCCGCCGGGTCCCTGAGCGGTGCCCCCGCCACTGCCGGCCGGGCCGGTGTCGGTGGGGCGGGTGGCGTCGTCGTCGTCATCGTGGCCGCCGGAGGCGGACAGGGGGGTCGGGTCGATCGTGTTCATCGGGTCACCTTCACGCTTCCCATCTCGGTGGAGACATCGAGGGTCAGTACGGGGCCGGCGGGGTCCTCGGGCGGGGCCGGGCAGTCGACCCTGCCCACCTCGACGCGGCAGTTCGCGTCCACCGCGAGCCCCTCGGGCAGCTGCACGCGCACCTCGCCGACCTCGTTGGAGATGCTGTAGGTGCGGTCGCGGTCGAGTTCGAGTCCGCGCAGATCGACACGGACCGCGCCGAGCTCATGGGTGACCGGGACGTTCAGCTGCTCGGGGGAGGTGATCTCCACCCGCTTCTCGCCGATCGTCTCCCACCGCCACTCTGGCACCTGGACGAGTGAGGCCAGCAGCACGAACCCGGCCAGCGGGCCGGCCACCACGAGCAGTCCGTGGCCGCGGCGGGTGAGCGCACCGATGATCAGACCGCCGGCCACCACGGCCAGGGCGACCGCGGCGATGCGCGTCGCGTCGAGCCAGACCAGACCGCCGAGCGTGGACAGGCCGGCGGCGACGGCCGCGGCGATGAGCGCCAGACCTAGCGTGATCATGGTCAGCCGTGACCTGCGTGCGGGCTTGTCCTCGCCGGCGACGTGGATGCCGGGCTCGGGCAGGTCCCACGCGAAGGGGGCGGCGCCGAGCGGATCCCACGACGGCGGGACCGGTGGACCGTACGGCGCGCCGGGGCCGGAGCCGGGCTCCTGGGACGGGCCGTGGGCGGCACCGGGGTGGGCCGCTCCGTCCGGGCCGCCGCCGTACCCTGCGCCCGGGGCGCGCGGTGCCGACACCTCGGCCCAGCCGACCGGGGGTTCGGGGGAGCGTCGGTACAGGCCGTACCAGCCGGCCAGCATCGCCGCGGTCATGAGGAACCCGGCGCCGAGCAGGAAGGTCTGGCCGGAACCGCCGAAGGTGGGTGCGGAGATGAGGACGACGACGACGAGCGCCACCGCCGTCAGCTTGGAGCCGGACGCCCGGCCCCGCCCTATGAGCGCCTCCCCCTTGGAGACCTCGTCGCCGGCGGCGCGGAGCAGCAGCCACATCAGCGCATACAGGAACACGCCGGCGCCACCCCAGAGTGCCGTGATGACGAACGCGACGCGGACGAGCACCGGGTCGATGCCGTAGCGCCGACCGAATCCGCCACAGACTCCGGCGATCTTGGAATCGTCCGGCGTCCGGACGGGACGGGTCCGCCACAGGGAGCGGAGCTCTGAGGACACATCGTGGGTACTCGTGTTGGACATGCCTTCATCGTGGTGGTCGCGGGCCGTGGGCACATCAGGGACCGACCCTGATATCCGGACCCCGGGGATCTCGGGGTCATCCCCCGATGCGGACCCGGGGCCGATCTGTGACCATTGCCTTCATGAGTGAGAATGCGACCGACCCCGTGCCGGCCGGGTCCGCGCGTGCGTCGGACGCCGAGCCCGCCGCCCGACCGGAGCTGCCGGCCGGGTCCGGGTCCGGGGCCGGGTCCGGGTCGATGTCGGCCGGGAGCGCGCGGCGGGCCGGGCGGCACCGGCCGGTGCTGCACGGTGTCCCTGTGCCTCGTCCCCCGTCCGCGGTCGGCTTCCGGTGGTACCCGCGCCTGGCCCGGGACACTCACGCCTCCGTGGTGGGCGGGGTCTGCGCCGGGCTCGCCGACCATCTGGGGCTCAAGGTCACCCACGTTCGGCTGGCGATGGTTCTGTTGGCCTCCCTCTCCGGCGTCGGGGTGGCCCTGTACTCGGCCCTGTGGGTCCTGCTGCCCGCCGCCCCGGCCCGCGGGGACGCGCCAGCTGTCGATGCGCGGGAACGTCGCCGCGGCAAGGCACTGGTCGCCGTCGCGGTGGTGGGCGCCGTGCTGTCGTTCATGATGACCACCGCCACGGGACTGAACATCATCGTCCCCGTCCTGACGGTGGCGCTGGGTGTCGGGCTCGTCTGGCAGCAGTACGACCGCGGGGGAAAGGTCTCGCCACGGTCCGTCTTCGACTGGGCCCGCGTCACGGCCGGGGCGACCCTCGTCGTCGTCGGCCTCGCCGTCGTGGTCCTCGGCCAGGTCGAGTTCGCCGCCCTGCGGTCCTCCCTCCTCGCGGTTCTGGCGACCCTCGTCGGCGTGGGGCTGCTCTCGGTGCCCGTCGGACTGCGGCTGTGGCGTTCGCTCGAGGAGGAGCGCGCCGCGCGCATCCGGGAGGCCGAACGCAGCGACATCGCCTCCCACCTGCATGATTCCGTCCTGCAGACCCTCGCCCTGATCCAGAAGCGCTCCGACGACCCCGCCCAGGTGTCGCGCCTGGCCCGCCGCCAGGAACGCGAACTGCGGCAGTGGCTGTTCGGTGCCGGTTCACGCATGTCCTCGGGCGCGGCCAGCGTGGCCGGCGCGGTCGAGGTGATGATCGGCGACCTGGAGGACGCCTACGGGCTGCGCGTCGACCAAGTCGTGGTGGGCGGCGACTGCCCCGTCGGTGACGCCGAGGAAGCGGTGCTCGGCGCCATCCGTGAAGCCCTGGTCAACGTCGCCAAACACGCCGTCGTCGACACCGCCGACGTGTTTGTCGAGAACGACGGGCGCGTGCTGAGCGCGTTCGTGCGCGACCGCGGGGCCGGCTTCGACCCGGACGCGGTCGACGGTGACAGACACGGTCTCGCGCAGTCGATCCGGCACCGTGTGGAGAGTCGCGGTGGGACGGTCACCGTACGCAGTACGCTCGGGCGGGGGACCGAGATCGGGATCGAGATGCCGTTGGAGGGCGAATGATGCAGGTGCGCGATGGCGGGTGAGTCGGTGGCTTTCGGCGCGGCCGGCGGTGCGGCGGCCGGTGATGCGGCGGGTGGCTCGGTCGCCGGCGGCGACAAGGCGTGTCGGGTCTTCCTCGTGGACGACCACGCGGTGTTCCGCAGCGGGGTCCGCGCCGAACTGGGAGGCCAGGACGCGATCGAGGTGGTCGGGGAGGCCGGCTCCGTGGCCGAGGCTGTGGCCGGCATCGCGCGCGTGCAGCCCGACGTGGTCCTGCTCGACGTCCACATGCCCGACGGTGGCGGGGTGGCCGTGCTGCGTTCGGTGCTGGGGGCCGCGGAGTCCGGGGGCGAGTCCGCCCACGTGCCGACCTTCCTCGCGCTGAGCGTCTCGGATGCGGCCGAGGACGTGATCGCCGTGATCCGCTCCGGCGCCCGCGGCTACGTCACCAAGACCATCTCCGGCGACGAGCTCGCCGATGCGGTGCGCCGGGTCGCCGACGGGGACGCCGTGTTCTCCCCGCGACTGGCCGGCTTTGTGCTGGACGCGTTCGCCCGCGCGGCCCCCGGCCCCGAGGATCGCGGTGAGCCCGTCCACGATCCCGAGGTCGACTCGCTCACCCCGCGTGAGAAGGAGGTGTTGCGACTGCTCGCCCGCGGCTACACCTACAAGGAGATCGCCGAGGAGTTGTTCATCTCGGTCAAGACCGTCGAGACGCACGCCTCCAATGTGTTGCGTAAGACGCAGCAGTCCAACCGGCACGCGCTGACGCGCTGGGCGCAGTCGCGGCACCTCGACTGATCGCTGCCCGGCCCGCACCGGCCCGCGCCCGCTACTGTGACGTCGTGAGCGAACCCCGCGACCTGCCCGTGTGCATCATCGGCGACTCGTTCGTGGCCGGCTACGGCGACGAGACCGGCCGCGGCTGGACCGCGCTCCTGGTGGAAGCAGCCGCCCGTGAGGACCTGCATCTGCACGTCACGAACGCGGGCATCGGCGGGGACACCTCGGAGATGATCCTGGCCCGCTGGGACGAGGTCGACCGGCGTCGGGCCGCGTTTCCGACCACCGCCGTGATCGCCGAGTTCGGGGTCAACGACGTCATGCATGTCGCGGGGGCCGAGTCCGGTGTCGAGGTCGAACGGGTCGATGAGGCGGGTACTGTCGCGGCGCTGCGCGGCATGATCGCCCGGGCCCCGGAGGGCCGTTTCCTGGTGGTGGGCCCGCCGCCGGTCCTGTGGGACGAGGTGAGTGCGCGCGCCGCGGCCCGGGCGGAGGCGATCGCGTCCGTGTGCGCCGGGGCCGGGGTCCCGTTCGTGCCGACCTTCGACGCGCTGCGGCCCGGCGGGGCGTGGATGCGTGAGGTGGCCGCGGGGGACGGCGCGCACCCCGGGCCCGGTGGATACGCGCAGTTCGCGGAGGCGATCACCCGCCCGGTCCTGGACTGGCTGCACGCTCTTCCGGACGTCGAGCCAGGCTGGGCCCCGAGCTGACTCGGGGGGGTGAGGACTGACCGCTGCTCCGACACCCGGGCCGGTCGGACCGGGCCCTGATCGAGCCGGCCGGTCCTGCTCCTGCGAGCTGAACACCCCCTGAACCCCGGCCGCCTTCCTCCGGTTGAAGCCACCGCGCTGATGAGTAGCGTGGAGTACGTCGCACGCCCCGGTGCGGCGGGAGGAGAGTGGTTGCATGGTGAATCCGCAGAACTCTGACCACGCCCAGAACGAGTCCGACGAGAAGGACGAGCGGGACAACCGCCCCGAGTCGAAGGACGAGTTGGCCGACGAGTGGGGCGAGGAGTCGTTCCCGGCCAGTGACCCGCCCGGAGCGCCCTGACTTCAGCGCAGGTCCTCGAACTGCTCCGACACCGCCCGCAGTGCATCCGCGCTGCGGGCGAATTGTTTCTGTTCGGTCTCGTCGAGTTCCAGTTCCACCACCCTCTGCACGCCGGTCCGCCCGATCACGGCGGGCACGCCGATGTAGATGCCCTCCTGTCCGTATTCGCCCCGCAGCAGGGTCGAGACGGGCAGTGACACCTGTTCGTTGCGCAGGATCGCGCGCGTGATGCGCGCCAGCCCCATGCCGATGCCGTAGCTGGTCGAGCCCTTGGAGTCGATGATCCGGTAGGCGGCGTCCCTGGTCTCGGTGAAGATCTGGGTGAGTCGCTCCCGCTTGGCCGGGTCTCCCTCGAGGTCGCGTCGCAGGGGCACCCCGGAGACGTTGGCGGAGGAGAAGACGGGCAGTTCGGTGTCGCCGTGTTCGCCGATGATCGAGGCGTGCACGCTCATGGGGGCGACGCCGTAGTGCTCGCCGAGCATGAACCGGAACCGTGCGGAGTCGAGAACGGTGCCGGAGCCGATCACCTGGCTCGGGGGCAGCCCGGAGTAGCGCCAGGCGGCCTGGGTGAGGATGTCGACGGGGTTGGTGGCGACCAGCAGGATGCCGTCGAAGCCGGTCGCCATCACGTCACCGACGATTTTTTCGAACAGTGTCATGTTCTTGCCGACGAGGTCGATTCGGGTCTCGCCGGGCTTCTGGGCGGCACCGGCGCAGATCACGACCATGGTGGCCTCGGTGCAGTCGGAGTAGGTGCCCTCGGTGACGAGGGTGGGGGAGGGCGCCCAGACGACGCCGTGGTTGAGGTCCATGACCTCGCCGACGAGCTTGTCATGGTCGATGTCGATGATCGCCAGGTGGTCGGCCAGACCCTGGTTGACCAGGGCGTACGCGTATGCGATGCCCACGTCCCCGGCGCCGATGAGCACGATGCGGTTCCCGATGGAGGCCTTCATGGTCACCGAGAGTAGATCCCCGGTGTGACATCGGGGGTGGAGTCCGGGTGAACAGCGGGATCGACGACGACAACGACGACGACCCCCACACCGGGCCGTCGTGCGTCATCGGTGTTTGTCGTTCCGGGGGCCGAGGGCGACGAAAACCCTTCTCGAACGGGAGTTCTTGCATCATGTCGTACTCGTGGTGTTCACTGGTCGTCATCGTCGAAAGACGGTTCGATTTGCGCGTTGGCGGCGTGTCGCCCGTGGCGGGAGGTTGTGGTGATGGTAGTGCGGGGTTCTGCTGTCGGCCGTTCGGGTGTGGATCTGTCGGAGCTCGACACGGCTGATCGGGTTGCTGAACTGCGGCGTCGACTGGCCTCCATGCCCGGCGGGGGGCGTCCGGCCGCTGCCCGGTCGCGTCCGGGTGTCGCGGCCTTCCCGTCGCCCGGGGGTGCGGGGACGGCTGAGGCCACAGGGCCCTCCGTGGGCGCTTCGGCGGCCCCGGGGGCGGCGGTCATCTCGACGGGCCCGGCTCCTGTGCCCGAGCAGTCGGGGGCTGCCGCGGGTCCCGCGTCTGCTGCGTCTGCTGCGTCTGCTGCGGGGGCCGTGCCGTCGGCGGCACCGGAGGCTCCCGCGGTGGCGGGGGTTCCCGTGCCGGCGTCCGTGGCCGGACTGCTGCCGGGGGGTGTGCTGCCCGCGGGGCAGGTCACGGCGGTCGCCGGCAGTGCCACCCTCCGGGTCGGCCTGCTGGCCGCGGCCACGGCGGCCGGTGTCCGGTGTGCGGTCGTGGGCTGGCCGGAACTCGGGGTGGCGGCTGTGGCTGAACAGGGCGGCCGGCTGGACTGCCTGGCTCTGGTCCCGGATCCCGGTCCGGACCCGGGGGCGGTCGCCTCCGTGCTCATCGACGGGCTGGATCTGGTCCTGCTCGGGCCGGGGGTCGCGGCGGTGGCCCCCTCGCGGGCCCGGGTGCTCGCCAGCCGGGTGCGGGCCGCGGGGGCGGTGCTGCTCGTGGGGCCCGGATGGCCCGGGGCGGAGCTCACTCTGGCGGGTCGGCACTGTCACTACGGTGGGTTGGGTGCGGGAGCGGGCCGGTTGGCCTCGGTCTCCACCGTGGTGCGCTGTTCCGGTCGGGCCTTCCCCGACCGGACCGCGGAATGGGTGGCGGCGGGATGAGCGCCCGGGTCATGGCGGTGTGGTGCCCGGACTGGCCGGCGGTCGCGGCGGCCCGGGCCGAGGGGCACGGTCTGCATCTGCCGTTGGCGGTCGTCGGGCCGCGTGGTGTGCTCGCGTGCAACGCGGTCGCGCGGGCGGTCGGCGTGCGCCGTGGTCTCCGTCGCCGCGAAGCGCAGTTCCGGTGTCCCGAACTCGTGGTGGTCGCGGCGGATGAGGCCCGTGACGCCGCGTGGTTCGAGCCCGTGGTGCAGGCGCTGGATGCGGTGGTCCCGGGCATAGAGGTGCTGCGGCCCGGGTTGTTCGTGTTCTCCGCGGGCGGGGCGCTGCGTTTCCACGGCGGGGTGGAGGAGGTCGTCACCCGGGTCGTGGACGCGGTCGCGGCGGCCGGGGTGGAATGCCAGGTCGGGCTCGCGGACGAGCTGCCCACGGCGGTGCTCGCGGCCCGCGGGTCGGCCTTGCTCGAGCCGGGTGGGGACGCCGACTATCTGGCGGATCTGCCGGTGGGGGCGCTCGTGGTGGAGCCGGCGCTGGGGGATCTTCAGGTGCTCTCCGAGCTGGTGGGGCTCCTGCGTCGGCTCGGGGTGCGGACGATCGGCGATTTCGCCGGCATCGCACCCCGGGACGTGGCCACCCGCTTCGGTGAGGCGGGAGCCGTCGCGCACCGCATCGCCCGGGCGGTGCCGTGGCGTCCGCCGTCGGTGACCCCGGTACCGACCGGGTCCGCGGTCGAGCACCGGTGTGACCCGCCGCTCGAGCGGGTCGACGAGGCGGCGTTCCTCGGCCGGCGGTTGGCGGGCGAGTTGCACGAGACGCTCGCCGCGGCGGGTGTGTCCTGCCTGCGGCTGTCCATCACCGCTCGCGTGGAGGACGGTCGGGAGGTCAACCGAGTGTGGCGGTGCTCGGCGCCACTGACCCCGGAGGGCACGGCCGACCGGCTGCGTTGGCAGTTGGAGGGGTGGCTCACCGGCACCGCGCTCTCCGGCGGGGCCGGGGGAGCGGTCACCGCGCTGGTCCTCGAGCCGGTGGAGGTCGTTCCCGCCGGTCACGTGCAGGAGGGGTTGTGGGGCGAGGCGGGACTGGCCGAGGCCCGGGTCCACCGCGCCCTCGTCCGGGTGCAGGGACTGCTCGGCCCGGAGGCGGTGCGCATCCCCGTGGAGGCGGGTGGGCGGGGGCCTGCCGAGCGGGTGCGGTCGCTGCCGTACGGTGACGCCCCCGCCTCGCCCGCTGCCCGGGGGCCGTGGCCGGGTGCGTTGCCGGCGCCGTCGCCGTCGGTGGTGTGGCCGGGGCCGGGCTATCAGCTGGAGATCCGCGAGAACTCCGATCCCGGGGCCGCCGTCGCGACGCGGGTCCCCCTGACCGGGGGAGTCCTGCTGCGTACCGGGGTCGGGAGCCTCGTCGGGGTGACGCCACGGGGTCTGCTCAGCGGTCGGCCCGCCGTCGTCGAGGTGGGTGGGCGGTGCTGCCCGCTTCTCGGCTGGTCGCGTCCGTGGCCTGTCGACGAGGCCTGGTGGGAGCCGGCTCCCGGGGGCGGGGTCCGGCGGCCCCGGGCCCGGATACAGGTCGTCCCCGAGCGGGCGGCCGCACTGCTGCTGTGCCGCCCGCTCGGGGACGAACCCGGGGCGTGGGATGTCGAGGGGGTCTACGAGTGAACCGTCAGGGAACCCTCCCCGCTGTGTCCGCTGCGCCCGCGACCGCTGCGCCCGTGTCCGCCGCGCCTGTGACCGCTGTGTCCGCAACCGTTGCGGCCGCGCGGGACTCAGCGTTCGATGTCGACGACCAGGCGGGTCGGATTCTGCAGCAGGAACGCGGAGAAGTCGCGATCGGTGCCGTCCAGCCCGATCACGGACTGCGCCTGGCCCTCGAACTGCCCGGCAAAGGCCACGCCGGTGACCCCGGCCGCGGCGTCACCGCTCATCAGGCCCACGGGGACCTCCTCCATGCCGGTCTCGGTGGGCAGGGCCTGTCCACCGATCAACACCTGGAGGAACGAATCGCCGGAGATCTCCACGGGGAAGCCGCTGCCCTGCTGGACCGGGGCATCCACGTAGTCCACGGTGTAGCTCGGGGTGCCGTTGCCGGACAGTTCGAAGACCACGCGGTCCTTGCCCTGGAAGTCACCCATGCGGATCTCGGAGATGACGAGCTGCGTGTGCTCCGGCGCGGAATCGGTCGACTCCGCGCCCTTGGGCGAGGAATCGGACGGGCCGTTCGACGGATCGTCGGCCTCGGTCTCGTCCGGGGCCAGAACGTCGGCCAGGGCGGCGGGAGACGACCCCGCGGTGGTGGTCTGGCTCGTGGCGGGAGCGTCGGTCGAGGTGTCGGCCCCGCACCCCGCCAGCGCCAGGGAGGCGGCGGCGGTGAGAGCGGCGGCCGCTGCGAGGCGGCGGTGTCGGATACGCATACCCCAAGGTTAGTTCCCTCTAGTCACTTTTGTCCCACAAGGTGGCTACAGTTACACATCTGTGCGATGTGGGGCACCATGGGGTCGTGTCAGTCATCGATTCCGCCACACAGCCGAGCTGGTGTTCCTTCCAGTCGGCCGACGAACCCCCTGCAGGGACCGCCGCCCACGAGACCTCGTGGGTGCTGCTGGAGATCCCCGGACGCTGGGGACGCGACATCTTCGACGGCGAGGCCCTGGGCGAGGACCTGTCCGAACGACTCAAGAAGCACGTGGCGGACTGCGGGGCCCGCATGCTGTTCATCCGGCGCCCCGGGCGCGAGGGGCAACGAATCGACCGCCACCGCTTCTATCTCTGCGACACCCGCCCGGGGTCCCGCAGCCTCCGGGTGGGCAGGGTCGAGGGACCCGAGGACATGCTCGACCTGGACCTCGCACCCGGCGGGGACGTGCCGGGCACCCGCGAGGTGGCGGCCCCGGTGCCACTGGTGTGCACCCACGCCAAGCGCGACCAGTGCTGCGCCGTGCGCGGGCGGCCCGTCGCGGCGGCCCTCGACGACCAGGTGGGGCGCCGACTGCTCGAGCTCGACCCGGACGCGGCGGTGTGGGAGTGCTCACACACCGGCGGGCACCGCTTCGCCCCGGTCCTGCTGCTGCCGGGCACCGGCTACACCTACGGCCCAGCGGAGACCGACCTCGCGGTCCGGATCGTCGAGGCCGAGCTGGAAGGCAGGGTCGTCACCGAGCGCCTGCGTGGACGCAGCACGTGGCCGCCGGCCGGGCAGGTCGCGGAGGTCGCGGTCCGGGAATCCGGCGTGGCCGCGGGAATTGACGACCTGTCCGTCGCCGTCGACCCAGACGACTCCCGCGTCGCAGTCGTCCGACACACCGACGGGCGTGCCTGGCGCGTCGAGACCGGCACCCGGCCGCTCCCGCCACGCTCGCAGAGCTGCCGAAAGCCACCCACCGACGCCAAGGCGTGGGTCGTGGAGTCCGTCACCGCGCTCTGACCGCACGCACCGCTCTGACCGCACGCACCGCCCCGGCCGTCGGCGGCAACTCCGGCAGGGTCCAGGTGATCGCCGGTGAACTGGTACCACGGACCCGAGAGCTGGTCGGAACTCGAGCGGGTGCTGTCCGGGCGGCCCGCCCCGCGCGGCCCCGAGAACCCGTACCCCGGAGACGGCAGCGACGCGCCGGCATGGTCGCGCAGACGTGGCCACTACCTGGCCCCGGCGGAGACCGACGGGAACGCCCCGGAGCGGTCCGGCGTGGTGGGGCGTGTGCCGTACGCGGAGCTCCACGCGCACACCGCGTTCAGCTTCCTCGACGGGGCCTCCTCTCCCGAATCCATGGCCGAGGCGGCGGCGGAACTCGGGCTCACCGCGCTCGCGATCACCGATCACGACGGGCTGTACGGGGTCGTCCGCTTCGCCGAGGCCGCCGCCGAGCTCGGGCTGCCCACCGTGTTCGGGGCGGAACTGTCCCTCCCCGGGGGAGAGCACCTGCTGGTCCTGGCCCGGGGCGGGGAGGGCTACCGCAGACTCTCGCGCGCGATCGCCCGCGCTCACCTGCGCGGCGGCGCCAAGGGTGAGCCGCGATACGAGATCTCCGAGCTCGCCGACGCCGCCGGCGGACACTGGTACATCCTCACCGGCTGCCGCCACGGCCGGGTCAGACGTGCCCTGGAGAGGAACGGCACGGCCGCGAGCAGCCACGACACCGCGGCGGCCCGCGCGGCACTGGACCAACTCATCGAGCTCTTCGGGCGGGACCGGGTGATTGTGGAACTGACCTGCCACGGCGTCCCCGAGGACACCGAGCGCTGCGACGCGTTGGCGGGGCTGGCGCAGGAGGCGGGCCTCGTCGTCGTCGCCACCACCGCCGCCCACTGCGCCGGTCCCCGGGACTCCCGCCTGGCCTCGGTCATGGCCGCCCTCGGTGCACGCGACGCGCTGGAGACCCACGCCGCCCACCTGCCCGCCGCCGGCGGCGCCTACCTGCGCTCGGGAGAAGAGATGGCCGAACTGTTCGATCGCTGGCCCCACGCCGTCGCGGCCGCCGACAGGATCGGTCGCGAATGCGCCTTCGACCTCACCCTCATCGCGCCCGAACTGCCCCCCTTCGACGTCCCCGCAGGCCACACCGAGGACAGTCTGCTCGCCCACCACACCTACGCCGGCGCCGCCCGCCGCTACGGCACCCGGGAACAGGCCCCACAGGCGTACGCGCAGATCGACCGGGAACTGGAGGTGATCGCCGACCTCGGCTTCCCCGGATACTTCCTCGTCGTCCACGACATCGTCGAGTTCTGCCGACGAGAAGGCATCCTCTGCCAGGGCCGGGGCTCGGCCGCCAACTCCGCCGTCTGCTACTCCCTGGGCATCACCAACGTCGACCCCGTGGGCGCCCACCTGCTGTTCGAGCGGTTCCTGTCCCCGGAACGCGACGGCCCGCCCGACATCGACGTGGACATCGAATCCGGCCGGCGGGAGGAGGCCATCCAGTACGTCTACAACCGCTACGGGCGCGAACACGCCGCACAGGTCGCCAATGTCATCACCTACCGGGGCCGGTCGGCCGTCCGCGATGTGGCCCGCGCGCTCGGCTACTCCACCGGCCAGCAGGACGCCTGGTCCAAGAGCGTCGACCGCTGGTCAGGGCTGAGGCACCACGACAGGGAGTCGGCCGAACGCACCGTGCCCGAGGACGTGCTCACGCTGGCCCGGCAGCTGGTGGGACTGCCGCGACACCTGGGTATCCACTCCGGCGGCATGGTGATCTGCGACCGGCCAGTGGCCGATGTGGTGCCCGTCGAATGGGCACGCATGCCCGGGCGGACCGTGCTGCAGTGGGACAAGGACGACTGCGCAGCCGTCGGGCTGGTCAAGTTCGACCTGCTCGGCCTCGGCATGCTCACCGCCCTGCGCCACGCCATCGACCTCGCGGCCGAACACAAAGACCTCGACGTGGACCTCGCCCACCTCGACCTGGCCGACCCGGAGGTCTACGAGATGCTCTGCCGCGGCGACTCCGTGGGCGTGTTCCAGGTGGAATCCCGAGCCCAGATGGCCACCCTGCCCCGGCTCAGACCGCGCACCTTCTACGACCTGGTGGTGGAGGTCGCGCTCATCCGGCCCGGCCCCATCCAGGGCGGCTCCGTCCACCCCTACATCCGGCGCCGCAACGGACTCGAGAAGCCGGTGTTCGACCATCCGGCGCTGGAACCGGTCCTCGGCCGCACCCTGGGCATCCCGCTGTTCCAGGAACAACTCATGCAGATCGCCACCGAGATCGCCGGGTTCACCGGAGCCGAAGCCGACCAACTGCGCCGCGCGATGGGCGCCAAACGCTCACCCGAGAAGATGGCGCGGCTTCGCGAACGATTCTTCAACGGCATGCGTGACCTGCACGGGATCGGTGACAGCCCTCCCGGGACGCCGTACACCGGCCCCGAGGTGGCCGAGCGCATCTGGGAGAAGATGTGCGCCTTCGCCAACTACGGCTTCCCCGAGAGCCACTCGCAGTCCTTCGCCGCGATCGTCTACTACTCCGCGTGGTTCAAATGTCACCACCCGGCGATCTTCTGCGCCGCCCTGCTGCGCAGCCAGCCCATGGGCTTCTACTCGCCCCAGTCCCTCGTCGCCGACGCCCGGCGCCACGGCGTCACGGTGCACCGGCCGTGCGTCAACCGTTCCCTCGGCGGTGCCACCTGCGAGAACCGGGGCACCGAGGTGCGGCTCGGACTGGAATCGGTGCGGGCGATCGGCTCCGACCTGGCCACCGCCATCGCCGACGAACGCGACACCCACGGCCCCTACACCTCCGCCGGAGACCTCGCCGGCCGCACCGGACTGAGCGTGCGGCAGATGGAGGCGCTGGCCACCGCCGGCGCACTCGACAGCCTCGGCACCGGTGGGCGGCGGGCGGCACTGTGGTCGGCGGCCACCGCGGCCCGCGAGAAGCCCGGCATGCTGCCCGGCCTCAGCCAGGTCGACGCCCCCGCGCTGCCCGGGATGAGCATCCTAGAACTCACCTCGGCCGATCTCGCCGCCACCGGCATCAGCCCCGAGGAGTACCCGACCGTCCACGCCCGCCCCTGGCTCGACTCCCGCGGCGTCTGCACCACCGCCGGACTCGCCCACGTCCCCGACGGCAGCCGCGTCCGGGTCGCGGGGGCCGTCACCCACCGGCAACGGCCCGCCACCGCCGAAGGCGTGACCTTCCTCAGCCTCGAGGACGAGACCGGCATGACCAACATCGTGTGCTCCGTCGGGCTCTGGGCCCGCTACCGGCCCGTCGTCTCCTCGGCCCCCGCGCTCATCATCCGCGGCACCGTCGAGAACCGGTCCGGAGCCGTCAGCGTGGTGGCGGACAAGGTCGAACGACTCCACCTCGGCATGGCGATCGGCCGCAGCCGCGACTTCCGGTGACGGGCGTGCGCACGGCCAGCCGGACGATCGTCGATGTGACCGTGGGTGCAGACGCCCAGGCGTAAATTCACAGACCATGAGCGACTCAACCCCTGACCCCGCCGCCGGCCCCACCGACCAGCGTGCCGCCGCCCGAGACGCCCCGAAGCACCGGGCGACCGCCACCGACCTCGAGCAGCTGCGCGCCCGACTGGGGGAGACCCCGGTGCTCACCGACCCCGACCTGCTCGAGGGCTACCGCCAGGACTGGGCCAAGGCGCCGAACCCGGGCATGCCGCTGGCGCTCGTCCGCGCCCGCACGACCGAGGACGTCCGGGAGGTCATGCGCTGGGCGAGCGAGCACTCGGTGCCCGTCGTCCCGCGGGGCGCGGGCTCGGGCCTGTCCGGCGGCGCAACGGCGGTAGAGGGCGGGATCGTGCTGTCGACCGAGCTGATGCGGGACATCGCCGTGGACCCCGTCACCCGCACCGCGACCGTGCAGCCGGGCCTGTTCAACGCCGAGGTCAAGGCGGCGGTCGCCGAGCACGGACTGTGGTATCCGCCGGACCCGTCCTCGTACGAGATCTGCTCGATCGGCGGCAACATCGCCACGAACGCCGGCGGCCTGTGCTGCGTGAAATACGGCGTGACCACCGATTACGTACTGGGGATGACGGTCGTGTTGGCCGACGGCACGGCCGTCCGTCTCGGCGGGGCGCGCCTGAAGGACACCGCCGGACTCAGCCTCACCAAACTGTTCGTCGGCAGCGAGGGCACGCTCGGGATCGTCACCGAGATCATCATCCGACTGCTCCCGGAGCAGGCGCCGCGCTCGACCGTCGTGGGCATCTTCCCCGACGTGGTGGCCTGCAGCGAGGCGGTGCTCGCGATCACCAGCCGGACCCGCCCCGCCATGCTCGAGTTCATGGACAACGTCACCATCCGCGCTGTCGAGGCCGACCTGCGGATGGGGCTGGACACGACCGCCGGCGCGATGCTTCTCGCCCAGTCCGACCTCACCGGAAGCGACCGCGCCGCCGAGACCGAGTTCATGGCGGAGGCATTCCGCGCGAACGGCGCCACCGAGGTGTTCGCCACCGACGACCCCGACGAGGGCGAGCAGTTCACCGTCGCCCGCCGCGCCGCGTTCACCAGCCTCGGCAAGGTCGGTTCCCTCCTGCTCGAGGACGTCGGCGTCCCCCTGCCCGCGCTTCCGCAGCTCGTCGCCGGCATCGGGGAGATCTCCGCGCGTCGCGGCGTGCAGATCGCGCTGGTCGCCCACGCCGGCGACGGCAACACCCACCCGATCATCGTGCTGGAAGACGACGACGAGGACCGTGCAGCCCGCGCCCAGCTGGCGTTCGGTGAGGTCATGGACCTGGCGATCGGTATGGGCGGCACCATCACCGGCGAGCACGGCGTGGGTCGGCTCAAGGCGCCCTGGCTGCCGGCCCAACTCGGCGACGACGTCATGGAGCTGAGTCGGCGCATCAAGACAGCCCTCGACCCGCAGGGCATCCTCAACCCGGGCGTGATGCTGTGACGGGCCGGGTGACGAAGAACGCACACGGCCCGTGCCGCACCGGGAGAGTGTGATAGACACGGCGGTGCATTCGGTTCGAGTCCGTTGCCGCCCCGGAAGGGACCGCGACGCCTCGTCGAGCCGCCTCCCGAGGGGAGGCGCAAGAGGGAATCCGGTGAGAATCCGGAACTGTCCCGCAGCGGTGAGAGGGAACGACCGCCGTCATGAGCACTGGGAGCGATCCCGGGAAGCGACGGCCAGTAGGCCCGGCCACACGGCCGACGCCCTCGAGTCCGAATACCTGCCGAGTGTGCCGGGTGCGCCGCACCCGGCGGTATGCCGCCTCGTGGACAGGGCGCGCGGCCGATCAGGACACCAGGCGCGGCGGTTCCGGCCGCCCGTGTAGCGCACCCGTGAAGACCGGGCGGCGACAGGTGACCCTGGCGGACGACGGGTCCGATAAGGCGGTGTGCACACCGGAACCGCACAGGAGGACGTCCGTCGTGACACCCACCGACACCATTGCCCCGCAGAAGGCGAAGCAGATCCACGCCACCGCACTCGGTGCGCCCCGTATCGGGCCGAACCGCGAACTCAAGAAAGCCGTCGAGGCCTACTGGGCCGGGAATCTGGACGCCGACGGACTCGCCGCGGTCGCCGCGGGCCTGCGCCGCGACACCCGGGCCGGGATGATGCGAGCCGGCTTCGACTCGGTCCCGACCAACACGTTCTCCTACTACGACCAGATGCTCGACACCGCGGTGCTGCTCGGGGCGCTACCGCCACGGGTCCTGGAAATAGAGGACCCGCTCGACCGCTACTTCGCCGCGGCCCGCGGCGCCGAGGGCATCCGCCCTCTCGAGATGACCAAATGGTTCGACACCAACTACCACTATCTGGTGCCCGAGATCTCCGACGACATGGACTTCGACCTCCACCCGGAGCACGTGCTCGCAGATCTGGCCGAGTCGGTGGCCGAGGGCGTGCCCGCGCGGCCGGTCGTGATCGGACCGGTCACCTTCCTGGCGCTGTCCAAGGCGGTCGCGGGATCGGCCGCACCGCTGGAGCGCCTCGATGACCTGATCCCGCTGTACCTGCACCTGATGAGCCTGCTGCGGGCCGGCGGCGCCGAATGGGTCCAGTTGGACGAACCCGTACTCGTCACCGACCTCGATGCGCCCACTCTGGAGAAGACCACAGAGGTGTACGGCGCGCTGTCGGCGTCCACCGACCGGCCCGCGATCTGCGTGGCCACCTACTTCGGGGACGCCGGTCCGGCCCTGGAGGCACTCGGTGCGACGGAGATCGACGCCGTGGCGGTGGATCTCGTCGCGGGTGGCCTCGAAGCGCTGTCGGCGACGACCGCGTTCCACGACAGGCTCGTGCTGGCCGGGGTCGTCGACGGACGGAACGTCTGGCGCACCGACCTCGATGCCGCACTCGGCACCCTGGGCGCGTTGACCGGTGCCACCGGCAGGATCGCGGTCAGCACCTCGTGCTCCACACTGCACGTGCCCTACAGCCTGGCGCCGGAGACCGAGCTGGACGGGGTCCGGCAGTGGTTGGCCTTCGCCGACGAGAAATATCACGAGGTCCGTGTGCTCTCGGCGGCCCTCCGCGAGGGACGCGAATCCGTCGCCGACGAGTTCGACAGGTGTGCCCGGGCACTGGCGACGCGACGCGCGGACCCACGGGTGAAGGACATGGCCCTGCGGGGCCGCGTCGACGCGCTGCGTGCCGCCGGGGCCACCCGGTCGCCCGCGGACCGTCGCGCCGTCCGGCAGCAGGAACGACTCGGACTGCCGGTCCTGCCGACCACCACCATCGGCTCGTTCCCCCAGACCCCCGACATCCGCCGCGCCCGCGCGGCCCATCGCAACGGAACGATGGACGAGGCCACGTATGTCGAGGCGATGCGCGCCGAGATCCGCCGGGTGGTGGAGCTACAGGAGAAGCTCGGCCTGGATGTGCTGGTCCACGGGGAGCCCGAGCGCAACGACATGGTGCAGTACTTCGCGGAGCTGCTGGACGGGTTCGTCACCACCGCGAACGGCTGGGTCCAGTCGTACGGCAGCCGGTGCGTGCGGCCCCCGATCCTGTTCGGCGACGTGCGGCGCCCCGCCCCGATGACCGTGGAGTGGGCCGGCTACGCGCAGGGGCTCACCGCTAAGCCGGTCAAGGGCATGCTCACCGGCCCGGTCACCATCCTGGCCTGGTCGTTCGTCCGCGACGACCTGCCGATCGCGGACGTCTCCGACCAGGTGGCGCTCGCGATCCGGCAGGAGACCGTCGACCTCCAGAGCACGGGCATCGCGATCATCCAGGTCGACGAGCCGGCACTGCGCGAGCTCCTGCCACTGCGGGAGAAGGACCGGGCCGCCTATCTCGACTGGTCGGTGCGCTCGTTCCGGCTGGCGACCTCCGGGGTCTCAGACGCCACCCAGATCCACACCCATCTGTGCTATTCGGAGTTCGGCCCCGTGATCGACTCGATCGCCCGACTGGACGCAGATGTCACCTCGATCGAGGCGGCCCGGTCGCACATGGAGGTCCTCGGCGATCTCGATGCGGTCGGCTTCGGCAACCAGATCGGCCCGGGCGTGTACGACATCCACTCGCCGCGGGTGCCGTCCACCGAGGAGATCGCCACGCTGCTGCGGGAGGCCCTCGCGGCGATGCCCGCGGACCGACTGTGGGTGAACCCCGACTGTGGGCTCAAGACACGACGGGACGACGAGGTCGAGGAGGCACTCACCGCGATGGTCGCCGCCGCGGACGAGGTGCGCGGGGCCGTGACGTCCGACTGAGGACCCGTGAACCGGTGAGAGCGCGGTCGGTCGGGGCATTCATGGCCGGTCGCACCGACCCCGTGGGGCCGATCTATGCTCACCGGGATAATCGAAGAGGGACGACGACCACGGGCGTAAGACCGGTGAGAATCCGGCGCGGTCCCGCCACTGTGAGCGACGCGATGGGCGTCGTGAGCCAGGAGCCCGGTCGTTCCCACTCCTGATCCTGGGGCGCGAGACCCCGGAGAGGTATGGAAGACAAATGAAAATCATCCGAGCCCGCCGTGGCGCTGCCCTCGCGGCCACGACGCTTGTCATTGCACTGACCTCCGCGTGCGGTTCAGCGGTTGAGGACACCGCGGCCGCGGACGCCATCGCCGTCGACTTCGTCGATAACGACAACTGCGGTATCACCACCGAGTACGCGACGGTTCCCGAACGCGCGGTGACACTGACCTCGAACGCCACCGAGACGATGCTCGAGCTGGGGCTCGAGGACCGCATGGTCGGTACCGCCTACATGCGTGGCCGGGAGATCGCTCCCGCCTATACCGAGGCATACGAGCAGATCCCTGTCCTGTCGAGTGAGCAGCCCACAATGGAGCAGCTCCTCGAGGCCGATCCGGACTTCGTCTACTCGGGCTACCCGGACGGCTTCAGCGAGAAGAACGGGCACACCCGGGAGCAACTAGCCGAGGTGGATGTCGACACCCATCTCAACCCGGAGGGATGCGCCACAGACGAGGTGTCGGTGGAGGACATCTTCACAGAGATCACCACCATCGGCGGGATATTCGGTGTTCCGGAGCGGGCCGAGGAGTCGGTCGCCGCGCTCCGGGCGCGGCTGGAGTCCGTGCGGGAGGATGTCGGTGACTCTGAGCCGGTCAGGGTCTTCCTCTACGCCTCGGGAACGGACAAGGCGCAGACCACTGGCGGCAACAGCATGGCGAGCCAACTCATCGAGGCCGCGGGTGGGATGAACGTTTTCTCCGACGTCCCCGAACGGTGGATGAGCGTGTCCTGGGAACAGGTGGCAGAGCGTCAGCCCGATGTCATCCTGGTGCGAGAGGAGGGCACCACTCCGCAGTATCAGTCGCCGTCGGTCGCGAAGAAGATCGAGGATCTCAAGGCGGTTCCGGTGATTGCGGACACTCCTGCGATGCGGGCGGAGGCGTTCCCGACCATCACCCTGTCCCAGTTGCAGCCCGGACCGTACTCGATCGACGGGGTCGAGCACCTGGCGGAGCAGTTCCACGGCGTCCCGCGCAGGTGACCGTTCGGGAGTCGCGCCGGAGTTTTCCGGCCGTTATCGGCGTGGCCGCGGTGCTCCTGGTCGTTCTGATGGTGGCCGGGGTGGTCGCCGGATCGGTGGGGGTCGGGGTCGAGACCACCTTCAGGATTCTCGCGCATCGAGTGTTCGGTCCGGCTGTGGTGACCCCCGACTGGACTCGTGCGCAGGATCTCATCATCGCCGACTCCCGACTTCCGCGGGTGCTGCTCGCGGCGGTCGTCGGGGCGGCGTTGTCGGTGGTGGGCACGATGATTCAGGCGGTGGTCCGTAACCCGTTGGCCGGTCCCGGGATCCTGGGTGTGTCCGCGGGGGCGTCGACCGGTGCGGTGGTGGCGTTGCGGTTCGGGCCGACGCAGGGTTGGGGCCCGGCCGTGTTGCCGATGGCTGCATTCATCGGTGCGCTGGTGGCGATCATCACGGTGGTGGGGGTCTCGCGCGGCACCGGTGCGATGGATCCGGTGCGACTGATCCTGTCGGGTGTCGCGATCTCGGCGGTGCTCAGTGCGGTGACGTCGTTGTTGGTTCTCACCGCGCCGGACCCGGGGTTGGCGGGGCAGGTGTTGCAGTGGACTCTCGGCGGGTTCGGTGGTGCCCGCTGGGATGTGTTGGTGATCCCGGTGGTGACCCTGGTCGTGGTGTTGGCCCTGCTCGTCCCGCTGGCGCGCAGGCTCAACGTTCTGCTCACCGGGGACGAGTCGGCAACGGCGCTGGGCGTGGATGTACCCCGGCTGCGTGTGATTCTCGTGGTGTTGTCCGCGGTGCTGACCGGTGTGATGGTGGCGGTGAGCGGGGTTATCGGTTTCCTCGGGCTCATGGTTCCGCACATCAGCCGGCTTCTGGTCGGAGCTGATCACCGTCGTGTTCTCCCCGTCGCCGTGCTCATCGGCGCCGCGTTCGCGGTGGGGACGGACATGGTGGCACGCACTGTTGCCCCGCCGATCGAGATTCCCGTCGGGATTGTCACCGCTCTGGTGGGCGGTCCGTACTTCGTGTGGTTGCTGCGCCGTACCGGTCGGAGGCTGTGATGTTGGTGTTCGATGGCGTCGGGGTGAGTGTCCCCGATCGGGTGCTGCTCTCCGGCGTGTCGCTGGAGGTCACCGAGAACGAGATCGTGGGGCTGGTGGGGCCGAACGGGTGCGGGAAATCGACGTTGCTGCGCACCGCCTATCGGGTGCGTCGTCCCGATGTCGGGCGAGTGACGTGGGGCGGGCGGGATGTGTGGCGGGAGCCGGTGTCGTTCATCGGGCGCCACATGGGGGTCGTGGCCCAGTCGGTCGCCGTGGAGTTCCCGCTCACCGTGTCGGAGATCGTGCTCCTGGGGCGCGCCGCGGGCAAGGGACTGTTCGAGCGCGACGACGACGAGGACCACGCCCGCGTGACCGAATGCCTTCGCGAGGTGGGCATGCTGGATCGGCGACGGGACGAGTTCGCGACCCTGTCGGGAGGGGAGCGGCAGCGCACTCTCATCGCGCAGGCGTTGGTGGGGGAGCCCGAGCTGTTGCTGCTGGATGAGCCGACCAACCATCTGGATCTGCACCATCAGGTGGACCTCATGCGACTGTTGCGGAGGCGGGCGGTGACGACCGTGGTGGCCTTGCACGATCTCGGGTTGGCGGCACGCTACTGCGACCGGATCGCGGTGATGCAGGACGGGCGCCTGCGGGCGGTGGGCACGCCACACGAGGTGATCACCGAGGAGATGCTGACGCAGGTCTACGACGTGGACGCGATGGTGCTCGACCATCCCACTGACGGTTCTCCGATGGTGGTATTGCGGTGATCGATGATGGTGCCGCGTTGGCGGGGAGGTCGGCATTGCTGGTGGCGTGGAGGGCGGCATGACCGCTGCTCCGGCATCCGCGTGGGGTGTTCTGTCTCACGTGAGCGGCGAGGATGGCCCGGCAGCCGCCTATGAGCGCGCTATCCGGCTGGCGCAGGCGGCGGAGTCTGCGGGATATGGCTCGTTCTGGGTTGCCCAGCACCGGTTCGGGGCGCAGCGTGCGCATCTGCCGGCGCCACTTGTCTTGCTGGCCGCGGTGGCACGTGAGACGTCGTCGATCGAACTGGGGACGGCCTCGATCGCGGCGGCGCTGGAGGATCCGAAGCGGCTCGCCGAGGACGCGGCGGTGGTGGACGCGCTGTCGGGTGGCCGGCTGCAGCTCGGCCTCGGCAGCGGTTCCGAGCCGGTGGCCTCTGCCGCCTGGGGGTTCGACCACGACGCCAGGTACGAGAGGTTCTGGAGCGTGGCGGACGAGCTGTGTTCGGTGCTGGCGGGTGGGCCGTTCGGGCGCCTCGGTGACGTCGCGGCGAACGCCGACTCCCCGGGCGTCCTCACACCGGGGCATCCCTCACCGGTCGATCGTGATGGCCGAGTCGGAGTCACGGCGCCGTTGTTGCACCCGCCCGCCGGCGGACTCGGGCAGCGGATCTGGGTGACGGCGGCCAGCTCCGACACGGCTTCGAACGCAGCTCGTCGCGGGCTGGGGTTGATCGTCGGCCGACGTCGTGTCGGTGACGGCGGTGTGCGCGCCGAAGATGGCCGGGTCGCGGGCGTGATCGACGACTACCGGGCCAGCGGCGGTGCTCGCGTGGCGGTGTCCCGGCCGGTCGTGGCCAGCTCGGATGCGTCGATCGTCGAGATGGTGCGTGGCGAGGAGCGGCGACTCCGCGGGCCCGGCTCGACCCTGACCATCGCCACCGGGCCCGCGGGAGAACTGCTGGAGGCGTTCAGTGCGGACCCGGGGATACGGCGAGCGGACCGGATCCTCCTGCACACCCGCCCGATCGACGTGCCGCTCGAGGCGGAGATCGAGAGCATCCACGCCTTGGCACTGGCCTGCTTGAAGGGCTGAACGCCCCTCGCGTCGGCGTGAGGCGCCGTTCGGGGGCTGAGCACCCCGCCCGGGGAACTGTCGCCGGAGCCGGGCGGGCCCGGCTAGGTCCCGAGGACCAGCAGGAGATCCCCGCCCTCGACCTGACGTGGTCCCTGGGCGAGCACCCTGGCCACCACGCCGTCGACGGGAGCGGTGATGGTGGCCTCCATCTTCATCGCCTCGATCGTGCCGACCCGCGAGCCCGCTGTGACACGGTCACCGACCTCCACCGTCAGGGTGACCACTCCGCTGAACGGGGCGCCGAGGTGGCCCTGCTCGGACGGGTCGGCCTTCTCGGCCACCGGTGCCGATGACTCCACCGCGTGGTCCCGGACGACGACGGTGCGCGGCTGCCCGTTGACCGTGAGGTGCACGGTACGAAGACCCTTGTCGTCGGGCTCACTGATCGCCTCGAGCCGGATGAGGACCTCGACGCCCTCGTCGAGGGACACCCTGTGCTCCTCTCCCGAACGCAGCCCGTAGAAGAACTGGTTGGCGGACAGGTGCGAGGTGTCGCCGTAGCGACGGCGGTGCTCGTCGAACTCGGCCGCCGGCCCCGGGAACAACAGCCTGTTGAGTGTGTGTCTCCGGTCGGTTCCGGCGCCGGCGAGAGTGGCCTCGTCGTCGTCGTCGACCTCTTCGAGCGGTGGGGTACCGCTGAGCGGATCCACGCCGCGGGCCCGCAACAACGTCGACCGCAGCGGCTCGGGCCACCCACCGGCGGGCGTCCCCAACTCCCCACGGAGGAAACCGATCACCGAATCGGGAACGTCGACCCGGCTCGGATCGGCCACGAACTCCTCTGCCGTGACCCCGGCCCCCACCAGCGCCAGGGCGAGGTCCCCGACGACCTTCGACGACGGCGTCACCTTGACGGGCCGCCCCAGCACCCGGTCGGCACCGGCGTAGGCCTCCTCCACGTCCTCGAAGCGGTCCGCCAACCCGAGCCCCGCGGCCTGGGCGCGCAGGTTGGACAGCTGCCCTCCGGGGATCTCATGGGCGTACACCCGACCGGTCGGTCCCGGCGGCGCCGCCTCGAACGGCCGGTACACCGCCCGCAGGGACTCCCAGTACGGCTCCAGCGAACACACCGCCTCGAGATCGAGGCCGGTGTCCAGGTCCGTGTGGGCGAAGGCGGCGACGATGGCCGACAACGGGGGCTGGCTGGTGGTGCCCGCCATGGGAGCGCTCGCCCCGTCGACGGCATCGGCACCGGCGGCCACCGCGGCCAGATATGTGGCGAGCTGCCCTCCCGGAGTGTCGTGGGTGTGAACGTGGATCGGCAGATCGAACTCGCGGCGCAGGGCCGTGACCAGCGTCGTCGCGGCACTCGGCCGCAGCAGACCCGCCATGTCCTTGATCGCCAGGACATGCGCGCCCGTGTCGACGATCCGCTCCGCCAGCCGAAGCCAGTGATCCAGGGTGTAGAGCTCCTCACGCGGATCGCTCAGGTTCCCCGTGTAGGACATCGCCACCTCGGCGACCCCGGTCCCGGTCTCGAACACCGCGTCGATGGCGGGCCGCATCGCCTCGACGTCGTTGAGGGCGTCGAAGATGCGGAACACGTCGATCCCGGTCCGGGCGGACTCGTCGACGAACGCCCGTGTGACCGACTCCGGGTACGGGGTGTAACCCACGGTGTTGCGTCCCCTAAGCAGCATCTGGAGCGGGATGTTGGGCATCGCGTGCCGCAGACGTTCGAGCCGCGCCCAGGGGTCCTCGGCGAGGAACCGGAGGGCGACGTCGAACGTGGCGCCGCCCCAGCACTCGACGCTCCACAGTTCGGGGGTGAGGCGGGCGACGTGCCCGGCCACGGCCTCCAGCCCCGACGTGCGGACCCGGGTGGCCAGCAGCGACTGGTGGGCGTCCCGGAACGTCGTGTCGGTCACGGCCACGCCGCGGCGCTCGCGCAACTCGCGGGCGAAGACCGCCGGACCCACCTCCAGGAGCCTGTCGCGGCCCGCCGCCGGCGGCTCGCTATCCAGACCTTCGCCGGGGACCACGGGCAGCTTGTCCCGCGGATAGGCCTCCGACGGGCGCTCGCCGTTGGGCCGGTTGACCGTCACGTCCGCCAGATAGTCCAAGAGCCTGCCGGTCCGGTTGCCGCTCACGTAATCGGTGAGCAGGTGGGGCCGGTCGGCGATGAACGACGTGGTGACGTGGCCGGAGAGGAAATCGGGATCGTCCAGGACGGCGCGGAGGAACGCGAGATTGGTGGACACCCCGCGGATGCGGAACTCGGCCAGCGCCCGCCGCGCACGGCGCACCGCGGTGGCGTGGTCACGGCCCCGGCACGTGAGTTTGACCAGCATCGAGTCGAAATGCCCGCTGACCTCGGCGCCCAGATGAGCCGCGCCGTCGAGTCGGATACCACTCCCGCCGGGGGAGCGGTACACGCTGATCCGCCCGGTGTCGGGCCGAAAATCCGCGCCCGGGTCCTCGGTGGTGATGCGGCACTGCAGCGCGGCACCCCGGACCGAGATCCGCTCCTGGGTCAGCCCGAGGTCCGCGAGGGTCGCACCGGCGGCGATCTGCAGCTGCGCCGACACCAGGTCGACGTCGGTGATCTCCTCGGTGACGGTGTGTTCCACCTGGATCCGCGGGTTCATCTCGATGAACACGTGACGCCCGGCCGGGTCCACGAGGAACTCGACGGTCCCGGCGCACGTGTAGCCGACGTGCCGCGCGAACGCGACCGCATCCGCGCAGATCCGCTGCCGGAGCTCGGGATCGAGGTCAGGGGCCGGGGCGATCTCGACCACCTTCTGGTGGCGGCGCTGCACTGAGCAGTCCCGCTCGTACAGGTGGATCACCTCGCCCGTGGCGTCGGCGAGGATCTGGACCTCGATGTGGCGAGGGTCCACAACGGCCTGCTCGAGGAAGACCCGGCCGTCCCCGAACGCGACCTCGGCCTCGTGGGACGCCGCCCGGATGGCCTCGCGCAGGTGCTGCGCCTCCGTCCCGGGCTCGTCGACCCTGCGCATCCCGCGGCCGCCCCCGCCGGCGACGGCCTTGACGAACACCGGGAACGTGAGCTCGGCGGACGCGGCCACCAGCTCGTCCACGTCGGTCGACGGCGGAGTCGACTCCAGGACCGGCACCCCGGCGGCCCGCGCGGCGGCGACCGACCTCGCCTTGTCTCCGGTGAGCTCGAGAACGTCCGGTTCCGGGCCGACGAACGTGATCCCCGCCCGCGCACAGGCCCGGGCGAGCTCGGCGTTCTCGGACAGGAAACCGTATCCGGGGTAGACGGTGTCCGCGCCCGTGGACTCGGCCAGGTCGACGATCGAGTCGATGTCCAGGTACGCGCGGACCGGGTGTCCGCGCTCGCCGATCTCGTACGCCTCATCGGCCTTCGACCGGTGTACCGCGTGGCGGTCCTCGTAGGGGTAGACGGCAACCGTGGCCGCCCCCAGCTCGTATGCCGCCCGGAACGCACGCACGGCGATCTCACCGCGATTCGCGACGAGGACCTTCCTGGGTGTCACGAGGCCTTCACCTCCCGCTGCTCCACTCCGGAGTATGCACTGAGGGGGCGGATCAGCGCGTTGGATTCGGTCTGTTCGACGACGTGTGCCGTCCAGCCGGTGACGCGGGACGCCACGAAGAGCGGCGTGAAGAAGGGGATGTCGAATCCCAGTAGGTGATAGGTGGGGCCGGCGGGAAAGTCGAGATTCGGTTTGATCCCCGTGCGGGCGATCATCGCCTCCGCCATCGCGTCGTAGAGCTCGACCCACCTCCCGCCGTCGTGTGCGGCGGCCACGTCGCGGAAGGCGGCCTCCATCGTCGGGACCCGCGAATCGCCGTCCCGGTAGACGCGGTGGCCGAAGCCCATGATCTTCTGCTTGGCGTCGAGCCGGGCGTGCACCCACTCGGCCGCTCTCGACGGCTCACCGATGTCCCGCATATGGTGCATCACCGCCTCGTTGGCACCCCCGTGGAGCGAACCCTTGAGGGCGCCGATCGCCGCGGTGATCGCGCTGAAGTAGTCCGACGTCGTCGAGGTGACGACCCGGGCTGTGAACGTGGAGGCGTTGAAGGAGTGCTCGGCGTACAGGATCATCGACACGTCGAACGCCCGCACATCCGCCATCGTGTACTCGTCCCCGAAGCACATCGCCAGGAAGTTCTCACTGTAACTCTTCGTGTGATCAGGGGGGATCGGCTCGAGCCCGCGGCGTCGGCGCTGGTCGAACGCGATCACCGTCGGCAGCACCGCCATGAGCCGCAGCCCGTGTTCGCGCAGCGTTTGTGTGGAGGAGTCCTCCTCTTCCGGGTCCCGCGCCCCCAGCCAGCTCACCGCCGTCCGGAGGACATCCATGGGGTGAGCGGACAGGGGCATCTGCGCGACCAGGTCGAGCAGGCCCTTGTCGGCCCGACGCGCGGCGCGCTCCCGCTCGGTGAACAGTCCGAGCGCGTACCGGTCCGGCAGGTCGCCGTACCACAGCAGATAGGCGACCTCCTCGAAGGAACAGGTGGCGCACAGGTCCTGCACCGCGTAACCGCGGTACGTCAACGAATTGGTCTCAGGGACGACCTTCGACACCGCGGTGGTGTCCACCACGACCCCGGCCAGCCCCTTCCTGATCTCAGTTGTGCTCATCGCCAGCTCCCGTGGGTGAACAGTGCGGAGTCGAAATGGTTGAAATCGGCGTACCGGTTGAGCTCGTAGAGACGTGACCGGTGCTGCATGCGGTCGATCCACCCGGTCTGGGTGCCCGTCTCGGCGATCTCGCGAAGAGCGTCCTCGACCGCACCCATCGCGATACGCAGCGTGGTCACCGGGTAGATCACGGCGTTGTACCCGATCTCCTCGAGCACCGCCGCGCCGACGAGTTCGGACCTGCCGAACTCGGTGAGGTTGGCGAGCAGCGGCACGTCCACGGCCGCGCGGAAGGCCTCGAACTCGGACGCGTCGGCCAGGGCTTCGGTGAAGATCATGTCCGCGCCGGCGTCGACGTACGCCTTCGCACGGTCGATGGCGGCGTCGAGGCCGTCGGTCGCCCGGGCATCGGTCCGGGCGCAGATCACGAAGTCGGGATCGCGTCGGGCGGACACCGCCGCGCCCAGCCGCCGGACCATGTCCTCGACGGGCACGACGTTCTTGCCGTCGAGATGCCCGCAGCGCTTGGGATTGACCTGATCCTCCAGATGGCAGCCGGCCACTCCGGCGTCCTCTAGTTCGCTGATCGTGCGGGCGGCGCTCATCGGTTCCCCGAAACCCGTGTCGGCGTCGACGAGCACCGGCCGCTCGGTGGCACGCGCGATCTGCCGGCTGCGGTGGACCACCTCGGTGAGCGTGGTCAGGCCGATGTCCGGGAGCGCGAGATCGGCGGACAGGACGGCGCCGGAGACATACACGCCCTCGAACCCGACGTCCTCGACGAGCCGGGCGCAGAGGGGGGAGAACGCCCCGGGGAGGCGGCAGATCCGATCCGCCGCCAGGGCCGAACGCAGTGCCCGGCGCCTGTCGCCGGGAGAGGAGACCGCGGAGAACAGGCCGGCGGGCGCAGTGCGGCCCGGTTCCGCGTCGCCGACGGTGGCCCCGGTGAGATGTGTGGCGCTCATCAGAGCAGCCCCCCGGGGATCTGGGCGGCCCGGGAGAGTGCCCCGTCGGACAGGGTGACGGTGAGACCGTCCAGCTCGCCGGGGGCCAGGTCGGGAGTGCGCTGAACGAGATCGAGGAAGCGTTCCTGCTCCGGCTCGTCGACGAGCCCCTCGGCGAGGACCCGGAACTTCTCGATGTACTGCTCGCGGGCGAACGGGCGTGCGCCGAGCGGGTGGGCGTCGGCGACGGCGATCTCGTCGACCACCACGGTGCCGTCGGTGAGCGTGATCTCCGCACGACATCCGAACGCCTTCTCCCCCGGATCGGTGGAGTGGTAGCGCCGGGTCCACTCGGGGTCCTCGACTGTGGAGATGCGGTTCCACAGTGCGATCGTCTCGGGCCGGCGGGCCCGCTCCGGGGCGTAGGAACGCTCGTGGTGCCAGGCGCCGTCCTCGAGGGCCACGGCGAAGATGTACATCACCGAGTGGTCGAGGGTCTCGCGGCTGGCCTCGGGGTCGAACTTCTGGGGGTCGCCCGAGCCCGTCCCGATCACCACGTGCGTGTGATGGCTGGTGTGCAGGACGATCTTCTCGACCGCGGTCAGGTCGGGGATGCTCTCCCGCATGCGTCGGGCCAGGTCGATGGGGGCCTGGCTCTGGTACTCGGCCGAGTGCTCCTTGGTGTAGGTGTCGAGGATCGCGCGCTTGGGCTCCCCGGGCCCGGGCAGCGGAACGGTGTAGGCGTGTTCGGGGCCCGACAGCAGCCAGGCGATCACACCGTCCTCGCCCTCCCAGATGGGGGACGGCGCACCCTCGCCACGCATCGCGCGGTCGACGGCCTCCACCCCCATCTTCCCGGCGAACGCCGGTGCGAACGCCTTCCAGGACGAGATCTCCCCCTTACGGGACTGGCGGGTCGCGGTGGTGGTGTGCAGTGCTTGACCGACGGCCTGGTAGACGGTCTCGGTGTCCAGCCCGAGCAGGGTTCCGATCCCGGCGGCGGCCGACGGGCCGAGGTGGGCGACGTGGTCGATCTTGTGCTCGTGGAGGCAGATGCCCTTGACGAGGTTCACCTGCACCTCGTAGCCGGTCGCGATGCCGCGGATCAGCTCGTTCCCCCCGAGGTCCTTGTGCTGGGCGGCCGCGAGGATCGCCGGGATGTTGTCGCCCGGATGCGAGTAGTCGGCGGCGAGGAACGTGTCGTGGAAGTCCAGCTCCCGGACGGCGGTGCCGTTGGCCCATGCTGCCCACTCCGGGGAGACCTTCCCGCCGACGCCGAACAGGGTGGAGCCGGAGCCGTTCCGACTGACGGGGTGGGCGAGGGCCTGGGCACGGGCCACGGTCGGGGGCCGACGCAGCACCGAGGCCACCGCCACCGCGGCGTTGTCGATCAGACGGTTGACGATCATCTCGCCGGTGTCGGCCGGCACGGTCACGGGGTCGGTCGCGACTTCCGCGATACGCCAGGCGAGATGCTCCGAGCGCGGGAAATCCTCGGCGCTGCGGCGGGTACGAACAGTGTGGCTTCTCATGATTCGCACCGTATGCGGCTCAGAGCACTGAGGGATAGATGCTGCTCAAGCGTACTTTTGTGACATTGGCGAGCGAATTTTGCGAACGGTGCGAAAGTGTAGGGTCCCGATATGGCCAAGCAGTACGCGGGTGCGAGGATCCGCCGGCTCCGCGCGGAGACCGGACTGAGTCAGGTCGAGATGGCGCGTCGTCTCGACCTGTCCACCAGCTACCTCAACCAGCTGGAGAACGACCAGCGGCCACTCACCGTCACTGTTCTGCTCAAGTTGACCGGCACCTTCGACGTCGACGCGGGCTTCTTCTCCGGAGAATCCGAGGCCCGGCTGGTGGCGGACCTGCGGGCGGCACTCGTCGACACTGCTGGCCTGTCGGAGGTGGGGGCGGTCGGTGACGCCGTGCCCGCGGAGCTGGTTGCGCGGTTTCCCGACGTCGCCCGGCATCTGGTCTCCCTCACGCGGAGGGTCGGCGAACTCGAATCGGCGCCGGGCGGAGAAGTCCTCGACGGAAGGATGGCCTACGAGCGCGTGCGGGACTTCTTCTACGCCAGACGGAACCACATCCCCGAGCTCGACTCCGCGGCCGAGACCGTAGCCGGGGAGATCGCGGGAGAGGCCGCCCCCGCCGGGCAACCGGACGCGGTCGGCGCCGCCTGCGAACCCGCACTGGCCGAATGGATGTGGGAGACGCTCGGCGTGCGGGTCGAACTCGACACGGGTGGCCGGTCCGGCGCGGCGGCCTCGTCGTCGTCCGGCAACACCGCACCGCGCCGACGGTACGATCCGGCGCGGCGGGTACTCAGCCTGCCCGCCTCGGCATCGCCGGGACGGCGAATGTTCCAGATGGGGGTGCAGGTCGCTTTCCTCGCGTTCGGAGACCTGCTCGACGAAGTGGTCGACACGGAGCCGGGCCTGGATCCACCGACACGGGCACTGGCGCGCGTGGGACTCGCACAGTACTTCGCAGGTGCTCTCGTCCTGCCCTACGAGCTGTTCCGGGCGGCCGCGGCGCAGGAACGCTATGACGTGGAGATCCTCGCGCAGCGTTTCGGGGTGGGTTTCGAAACCGTCTGTCACCGGCTGTCCACGCTGCAACGAAAAGGCTCGCGAGGGGTGCCGTTCCTGTTCGTGCGCACCGATCGCGCCGGGAACATCTCCAAGCGGCAATCCGCGACGGCGTTCCATTTCTCTCGCTCCGGAGGGAGCTGCCCGCTGTGGGTGGTCCACCGGGCGTTCGAATCGCCGAACAGGGTGGTCCGACAGGTGGCGGAGATGCCGGATGGCCGCCGCTACCTGTGGATCGCCAGGACCGTCTCCGGTCGTCCCGCCGGCTTCGGGGCGCCGACAGCGGAGTTCTCCGTGGCACTCGGCTGCGCGGTGGAACACGCGGGTTCGCTCGTGTACTCCGACGGTCTCGACCTGAACGATCGCGACAACGCCACCCCCATCGGAGCAGGCTGCCGAGTCTGTGACCGTCAGGACTGCGTGCAACGGGCGTTCCCGCGATCCGGCCATGAGGTGATCGCCCCCGAGGACGTGCAGGAGGCCGCGCCGTACGCTTCGGTCTTTCCCCCGACCTCTCGTCTCGGCTGACTTCCGGAAGTCATGGCGCTCCGCCCACGTCGCGGGCGAACCTCGTAGGCGTGTGTCGAGGGCGACCGGACCTGCCGAATCCTGGAATTGCGCACCATCAGCGTGTTGCGCGCCATCAGCGAGATTTTCCTCGGCGTGTCGCCACGCTGATGATGCGCAAATCGGGGGTCGCCTCGATGGCCAGCCCGTGCGCACGCGCGGAGTGCAGGAGGCGGGGTGAGGCGTCGGGGCGCACCTACCCGACCCCGAGCCGGAATCAGGTGCGGAAACAGGGGATCTCCCCGATGTGCCGGGAGGGCCTGAAGGGACACCATTCCGACCATGGCCACCGATCGACTCCACCTGCTGCTGTACCGGGCGCTGTTGCTGACCACCGCAGTCGTGGCGCTGATCCTGGGCGTAGTCGCCGGGCTCGAGGCGCCCGACATCACCCCCGAGTACCAGCTCACCGGATACTGGCGGGCGTACGGGCTGCTGGTGTTTGCGGCTTTGTCCGCCTATCTCGGTGTCGCCCCGCCCGGAGCCGGAGTGCTGTGGCTGGTCGTGATCTTCCACAAGGCGTCCATGACGATGACCGCAGTGTTGCTGCTGCGTCACGACGTCAGTGGTGCGCCAGCGGCTGCCGCGATCGACGGGGCGATAGTTCTGGCAACGCTCGTGGCGCTCGGGTTGCGGGGACCGGCGGCGCGGGCCCGTCGAGCCGCCCGGGCGGAGGCGCGGCAGCAGATCCGGGCGGAGGAGCGGGAGCGTGAGCAGCCTCGGGCGGAGAGGCTGGAGCGTGAGCAGCCTCGGGCGGAGGTGCGGCAGCAGACCCGGGCCGAGACGCGGGAGCGTGAGCAGCCTCGGTCGGAGACAGGGGAGCGGCAGCAGCCCCGGGCGTCTCGCCGGGGCCCCGGGGCCCGACCGGTGCTCGCGCATCACGCGGTCTGACGAGAGCGGGGCGCGGACGTGCACAAGCGGGGCGGGGACGTGCACAAGCAGGGCGCGGACATGCAGAAGCGGGGCGGGGACGTGCACAAGCAGGGCGGGGAGGCGGGAGTGTGCGGTGTCGTCGTCCCGGTGCTTCCCGACGCGCGGGCGGGCTCAGTCCCCGTCGACGCGCACACGCACCGCGGCAGCCACCGGAGTCCCCAACGCGATGGACCGCCCGTCGAGAACAACGGTGATGATCCCCAGCTCGAGCTGTCGGGAGCGGACTTCCACGAGGCTGTCCGGGCGCAGGCCGAGCTCCCCGAGGTGCCGCAGCACGGTGTTGTCCCGGTCGGACACCCGCGTCACGACACCTGAGATCCCCTCGGGCGCCTCGTCGAGCGGGACATCGCCGATGGGCTCCAGGCGACCGTCGCGGGTGGGGATCGGATCCCCGTGTGGATCGCGACGAGGATGATCCAGGAAACCGTCCAGGGCGTCGACGAACCGGTCCGAGACCACGTGCTCGAGTGCGTCTGCCTCGGCATGGACCTCGTCCCAGGAGTAGCCCAGGCACCGGGCGAGAAACGTCTCGAGAATGCGGTGGCGGCGAACCATGGCCACCGCCAGCTCCCGGCCCGCCTCGGTCAACTCGACGGGCGCGTACGGACGATGATCCGCCAACTCCAGGGCGACCAGCTTGCGGACTCCCTCGGTGACGGTCGACGGCGAGGCACCCAACCGCTCCGCGAGCGCCCCGGACGTGACGGCGTTCCCGCCCGACCCCAGCGCGTACACAGCCATCAGATATGCCTGCATGGTCGGCGTGAGGTCTGTGAGCTGGACGGGGCTGGCGTCGGTCATGCCGCCAGTGTCTCAGATCGGCGCGACGTGACCGTGGCGACAGCGCGCGTCACGAGGCCCCGCCGCGGTGCGAACAGCTGGGCAACGGTGAACAGTGCGGCCTGGGAGATGACGACCATGGGCCCGGGAGGCAGATCGGCGTAATAGCCGATGTACACGCCCGCCACGCCGCCGATGAGGGCCACGATCACGGAGACCGCCATGAGGGTCCGCATCGTGTTGGTCAACAGCTGCGCGGTCGCTCCGGGGATGATGAGGGTCGCCACCACCAGGATCACCCCGACGGACTGGACGCCGGCCACGGTCGCGGTGGCGAGGGTCACCAGGAGCACACCGGTGAGCAGCCGGGTCCGCAGGCCGAGGGTGTGGGCGTGCAGTTTGTCGAATGCGAGCAGCACGAGATCGCGTCGGAGGGCGAGCAGCACCACGACGGTGAACGCCGCGACGATCAGCACTTGAACCAGTTGTTGATCGCCGACGCCGAGCAGGCTGCCGAACAGGATCGTGTGCAGGTCCTGCTGGCTGGGGAACCGCGCGATGAGCACCAGCCCTATCGAGAACAGTGCGGTGAACACGATGCCCATCGCCGCGTCCTCGCGCACGGTGCCGCCTTCACGGACCACGCCGATGAGCGCCACCGCGACGAGCGCCGCCAGTAGTGCGCCGATCGCGAACGGGAACCCGAGGATGGAGGCGACGGCGACGCCGGGGAGCACGGCGTGAGAGACGGCGTCACCCATCAACGCCCACCCCATGTGGACCAGCCAGCAGCTCAACAGCGCCCCGGCCACGCTCGCGGCGATCACCACGACCAGCGCCCGCCACATGAAGTCGTACGCCATCGGTTCGAGCAGGAAGTCGATCATGAGGACACCTCGTGGGCCGTGTCGGCCCGGTTCGTCGGGAGGGGGGTGGCGACCGGCGTCGTCGGGAGACGGGCTCCCAGCAGGGTGGCGAGCATTTCGGGCGTCGTCGTCTCGGCGACGGAACCGTGCGCGATCAACCGTCCGTCCAGCAGCGCCACCGAGTCCGCCAGCCGGTCGACCGTGTCGAGGTGGTGCGTCGAGACCAGCGCGGTCCGGCCCTGTGCCGCCAGCTCACGCATCACATCGAGGTAGACCTCTTCACTTCCGGCGTCCATGCCGTTGAACGGCTCGTCGAGCAGCAACAGGTCCGCTTCCTGCGCGAGACAGCGGGCGAGGAGGACTCGTCGACGCTGCCCGCCGGACAGGTCGCTGATCCTTCTGCCGGCGACGCCGTCGAGTCCGACCCTGTCGAGCGCCGAGTCGACGGCCCGACGGTCGTCCCCGGAGGCCCTGCGCCAGATTCCGGTGAAGGGCCGGCGTCCCTGCATGACGACGTCACGGGCGGTGACGGGGAATCCTTCGTCGATGCCGTCCGCCTGTCCGACCGTGGCGACCTTTCCGGAGCCGAGCGCGGCTCTGATGGGCTGGTTCAGGATCCGGACCTGCCCGCGCGTGGGCCGGACCAGGCCGAGCAGTGCCAGCAGCAGAGTCGACTTGCCTGACCCGTTGGGTCCCAGGAGGACGGTCACGGTGCCTCGCGGCACCCGGAGGGAGACGTCCGTGAGGGCGCGGACGTGGCCCCGGTCGACGGTGAGGTCGACGACGTCGACGGCGAGATCGGAGTTCGTGCTCATGAACGCGTCAGTCCCTTGGTGATCAGGTCGAGGTCGTGTTCGAGAAGTGCGATGTAGGTGGGGACCTCCCCGTCGGGTTCGGAGAGTGAGTCGACGTACAGGGTTCCGCCCATCTCCGCGCCGGTGGCACTGGCGACCTGCCGCATCGCGGTGTCGGAGACGGTCGACTCGCAGAACACCGCCGGGATCTGCTGGTCGCGGACCGCGTCGATCAAGCCGGTGACCTGCTGTGGCGTTCCCTGCGCCTCCGTGTTCACCGCCCAGAGGTAGTGCTCCTCGAGGCCGACATCCCGCGCGAGGTAGGAGAATGCGCCCTCGCAGGTCACAAGTGCGCGGTGGTCGGGAGGCAGCGACTGCAGCGACTGCTCGGCGCGCTGCATGAGTGCGTCGAGTTCCGCCTCGTACTCGGCGGCGTGCTGCCGGAACTCGTCCGCTCCGTCGGGGTCGAGCTCGGACAGGGCCCTGGTGATGTTCTGGATGTACTTCTTGCCCTCCCGGGGGGAGATCCACGCGTGGGGGTTGGGTCTGCCCGTGTACTCCCCGGACACGATGGGGACCGGGTCGACCCCCTCCGAGGCGACCGCGTGCGTGCCCCCGGACTGCAGGAACCGGGTGAGCCAGTCGTCCACCCCCAGCCCGTTGGACACCAGAAGGTCTGCTCCCGCGACACGCTTGAGATCGCCGGTGGTGGGTTCGTACTGGTGGATGTCGGCGCCCACCTGGGTGATCGACTCGACCTCCACCCTGTCGCCGGCGATGCGTTCGGTCATGTCGGCGAGGATCGTGAAGGTGGTGGCCACGAGCGGCCGGTCACCGTCGGGCGGGTCCGAATCGGAGGGTGCGCACGCGGACAGGGCGAGCGGCAGCGCGAGGACGGCAGCGGCGATTCGACGACGACCCAATAAAGATTTCGGCATGGCGAAATATTATCGGCTGCCCGGCCGGAGGACAACTATTGGCTACCCGCATATCCCAGCTGCCGCCACGCCTCGTAGACGGCCACCGCGGCCGCGTTCGACAGGTTCATCGAGCGACGGCCCGGCAGCATGGGTATCCGAACTCGCGCCGTGACCTTGTCGTCGTCGAGCACCTCCGGCGCCAACCCAGTGGGCTCCGGACCGAACAACAACACGTCCCCCCGCGCGAACTCCACCTCCGGCAACGACACCTCGGCGCGCGCGGTGAACGCGAACACCCGCCCCGGCAGCAGTCGCGCGTAGGCCGCCGCGAGATTCTCGTGCACCTCGACGTGCGCCAGGTCGTGGTAGTCCAGCCCCGCACGTCGCAGATGCTTCTCGGACAGATCGAAGCCCAGCGGCCCGGCGAGGTGCAGCTCGCAGCCCGCGCCCGCCGACATGCGGATCGCGTTGCCGGTGTTCGGCGGGATACACGGTCGGTCGAACAGCAGGCGTACATCCGCTCCGGTCATGTCCGGCATTCTGGCAGTGCCGTGCCTGCGTGCCCGCCGGGGAGTGGGATACTGGCAGCCGTGACCGCGATCAAGCTGGACGGCAAGCTCACCCGCGACGAGATCGTCGCCGACCTCACCACGCGCGTGGCCGCGCTCCGGGACAAGGGCATCACCCCCGGGCTCGGCACCGTGCTCGTCGGCGACGACCCCGGCAGCCACTCCTACGTCAAGATGAAGCATCGCGACTGCGAACAGGTCGGCATCGCCTCCATCAGGCGCGATCTGCCCGCCGACACCACGCAGGCCGAGCTCGAGGCCGTGATCGACGAGCTCAACGCCGACCCCGCCTGCACCGGATACATCGTGCAGCTGCCCCTGCCGAAGCATCTGGACGAGAACGCGATCCTCGCACGCATCGACCCCGCCAAGGATGCCGACGGCCTCCACCCGGTGAACCTCGGCAAGCTCGTGCTGAACGAGCCCGCCCCGCTGCCCTGCACCCCGAACGGGTGTATCGCCCTGCTGCGACGCTTCGACGTGGACCTGAACGGTGCGCACGTCGTGGTGATCGGTCGCGGCGTCACCGTGGGTCGGCCCATCGGGCTCATGCTGACCCGCCGCAGCGAGAACTCGACCGTCACGCTGTGCCACACCGGCACCCGCGATCTGGCCGCCGAGACCCGGCGGGCCGACGTGATCGTGGCCGCCGCCGGCGTCCCGTACATGCTGACCGCCGACATGGTCGCCCCCGGGGCCGCCGTGCTCGACGTGGGCGTGTCCCGAGTGGACGGCAAGCTGGCCGGCGACGTGCACCCGGACGTGTGGGAGGTCGCCGGGGCGGTCTCGCCGAACCCGGGGGGCGTCGGCCCGCTGACCCGCGCATTCCTGCTGAGCAACGTGGTCGAGCGCTGCGAGCGACTGTCCGCTGAGACGTGAGGCACGTATGACCCAGCCCGCCCCGGATCGGCCGCGGCCCCGCCCCACCGACGGACGGCCCGCACGTACGCGACCGGCCCGCCTGACGTGGGCGCAGGTGCGGGCGCAGTGGCCGCTCGCGCTGGTGCTCATCGGTGTGGCGGTGGCGCTCGGGTTCGTCGTCCTCGAGCGGTGGCGGCGCGGCGCGTTCCTGCTGGGGGTGGTGGCGTTGGCTGCGGCGGCGCTGCGGCTGTGCCTCCCGGATGGTCGGGCGCGGCTGCTCGGGGTGCGCTCCAAGCGTTTCGACGTGGTGTTCTATGTCGGCATCGGGGCGGTCATCCTGTGGCTGGCGACCTCGGTCGACTCCCTCGGCACCGGCTGAAAACCGCGCCACCCGTCGGGCCGGTCGACTCCGTCGGCACCGGCTGATTTCCGCGCCACCCAAAAAAACCGCGCCACCTATCGGGTTGTGCTGCACCTATGGGGCCCGCGAAGTGGAGCGTAATCCGATAGGTGGGGCATCTTCGCGGGGCGCTCCACGTCGGTGGATCGTGGGAGCCGACGATCCGATCACCGGGCTCCGGTGAAGAGCACCCGTCTGATCCGTGCCGCAAGCCGAGCAGGTTGCAGGACGTCTCGCCAGCGCCAATGAATGACGCGATAGCCGAGCGCGATGAGTTCGGCGTCGCGATCCTTCTCCTTGGCCAGCTTCTCCCTGGTCTCGGCGGGGCTCAACCCGTCGAAGTACTTGCCGAACCCGTCGCATTCGCCGATCACACCGTACTCGGGCCACAGGAAGTCCACGCGGGCGATTTCTGCGCCGTGTTCATTGAAGATCTCTACCTGGGTCTCGGGCGTCGGCAGACCGAAGTCGAGAAACGTGAGTCGGCTCAGAGTCTCCGCGACGCTCTCGCTCTTGTCGTCGACAAGACTCATCGCGTGCCGAGCTCGTTTGATTCCGGGGCGGCCTGCGGCTCTTGCGAGCGAGTCCTCGAGCTCGTCCGCTGTGACGAGCCCCTTCTTCAACGCCGCGTCGGCAACCATCACACTCGCGTCTCGGCTGGCTGTCAGGGCGATGTCGGTAACCGTCCGTGCCGGAGATGTGACCCGCAAGCCGTTGACCGTCATTGTCTCGCCGGCAAGATCCGGCACCGTACGAAACGTCGTCAGGCTGGTGGTGCGAGAGCGCGCCGCGGGGCTCTCCTCGCACACGGCGACCTTCCCCAGCTTCAGTCCCCGGTCCGGGAGGCCGTGGATGAGCGCCGCCGAAGAATGTGAGAACAGCGGTCCGCCGAGCGCAGCGTCTGCAGCCAGGACCGACAACAGATGGCGCTCATGCCTGGGGAGCTCGCGTGATTCTCCTTCGACATAGAACCCGGACCTGAGGCGGATCAGGTCGCCGGACTTCACTGCGCGGCTCAACTGCTGACTCGTCATGCCGCGACTGAGCAGTTGATCGCTGGTGAGCAACAGGGGGATCAGGTCGGTAAGTGCGTCCATACCCCCGATGATCAGCGGCGTTTTTCCGTGCACTCGGAAACTCGGCACCGTCGGCCGGCTGCCTGTGGATAACGTCGGACCTGCAGATAGTGGGTCTCTGTATCGGCAAATTTCGAGGAGACCAGCGCACATTGCGCCGCCGGCGTTCCACGAATGGACGACCACTTCACGACCGGACGATCTGAGAAGTCGAATCCCCGAGAATCGCGCTCAGCTCACACATCTGGTGGCGCTACTCCTAGCGGGGCCCATAGGTGTGGCGCGATCCGATAGGTGTCGCGTCAGATGCGGCGGGCCTGCAGTGCGCAACCGCAGTGGAGCGCCCGAGGGGTCGTCTACGAAACTGCAGTGGAGCGCCCGAGGGGCGGTCAGCGCAGTCGCAGTGGGACGCCCTCGCGGACGTGCTCGCGGACGTCGCGCGAGGTCATCAGGTAGCCCATGACCACCAGCGCGAGGAGCGAGAGCACGGTGCCGACCACCGAGATAAAGGTGACGCTGTCCAGAATCATGCGGGCCGCCGTGCTCAGGGCCAGCAGCGTCACCCCGGCTCCGATCACCACCAGCGACGCACGATTCGCACGCCACAACAGCACCGCGCCCACAATGAGCAGCAGCCCCAGCACTAGCGAGGACACCGCGGAAATCACCATTGGGCCCATGCCGGAGGTGTCACTGCCCCCGGCGGCGGTGGCGGTCACGCCCAACACGGTGGCGAACCCGATGGATGCACCGATGATCCCGAAGCCCGCCGAGAGCCCGGCCAGCGCCATCGCGGCGGATCGGGGCGTGTGGCCCGAGCCGTGGTCGGCATCCGGACGGCCGCCGTCGCCCCCGGCCCCGGTCACGCCAGTCCCCGGGCACGGTCGGGGGTGTCCTGCTCCGACAGTTCCATGGTGCGCGCGAGCATCGGGCCCACCACGTCGTCCTCGGTGAGGAATCCGTCGTGGCCGGCGGGACTGTCGATCACCACCAGCGGGTCGGCGCCCGGCAGCAGCGCCGCCAGTTCCTCCTGCTGCCGCAGCGGATAGAGCCGGTCGGTGGTGACGCCGCCGATCACGCACGGCACCGGACACGAGCGCAGCGCCCGGTCGACGCCGCCCCGGCCCAGCCCCACGTCATGACGGTTGAGCGCATCGGTCAGCAGCACGTACGTGCAGGCGTCGAAGCGGGAGACGAGTTTTCCGGCCTGGTGGTCGAGGTAGGACTGCACGGCGAAGCGGCCGGACATCGACAGGTCCTCGGCGCGCGGGTCCTCGCCGGGCTGCGGCCGGTTGGCGAAGCGCTCGTCCAGTTCCACCTCGCCACGGTACGACAGGTGGGCGATCCGCCGGGCGATGCCCAGGCCGGTCACGGGTGTGCGGCCGGTGCCGTGATAGCCGCCCTGCTGCCAGTGGGGGTCGGAGGTGACGGCCATGATCTGCGCGGTCTGGATGCCGATCTGGTCGGCCGACGCGCGCGCGCCGACGGCCAGGACGCAGGCGGCGCGGACCCGCTCGGGGTGGGTGATCATCCACTCCAGCGTACGGGCTCCGCCCATGGACCCGCCGATCACCGCGGCCCAACGCTCGATGCCCAGCAGGTCGGCGAGCATCCGCTCGGAGGTGACCATGTCGCGCACGGAGACGGCGGGGAAGCGGGCACCCCAGTAGTGGCCGTCGGGGTGCAGGGAGCTCGGCCCGGTCGACCCGCGGCACCCGCCCAGCACGTTGACGGACACCACGCAGTAGCGGTCGGTGTCCAGCGGCAGCCCGGGCCCGACCAGCCCGTTCCACCAGCCCGGGGTGGGGTGCAGCGAGTCGACCGGCCCCACGACGTGCGAGTCACCGGTCAACGCGTGTTCGACCAGCACGACGTTGGACCGGTCCTCGTTGATCCGCCCCCACCGCTGCACCGCGAGCGTCACCGCCGGGATGACGACACCGGTGACCAGCGTGACATCGCCGATGACGACGTGGCCGAGGGTGCCGTCACCCGGAGGTAGCAGCGCGAGCGGATCGGAGGGGGAGACCATGGGCGCAGGTGTCAGGAGATCGCGGCGAACCCGAGCTCGAGGTCGCCGAGGATGTCCTCGACGGCCTCGGTGCCCACCGACAGTCGGATGCTCGAGGCGGACACGCCGGCCCGCGCGTTGGACTCCGGGGTGCCCTGCGAGTGGGTGGTGGTGGCCGGGTGGCTGACCAGGGACCGCACGTCACCGATGTTGACCAGGCACGAGTGCAGTTTGAGTGCGTCGATGAACGCCCATGCCTGCTTCTTGCGGTCCTCGTCGGAGGCGCCCTCGGGGGAGACGAGCTCGAATGTGACGATCGCGCCGGCGCCCTTCGGGGAGATCCGCTTCTGGATCTCGTGCCACGGCGAGGACGGCAGGCCGGCGTAGGAGACCGACGCGACGTCACCGCGCGCCTCGAGCCACTCGGCGATCGTCTGTGCGTTGGCCACGTGGCGTTCGACGCGCAGGCTCAGGGTGTCGATGCCCTGCGCGATGGCCCACGCGTTGAACGGGCTGGGCGCGGCGCCCGTGTCACGTAGGAGTGTGACGCGGGCCTTGAGCGCCAGGGCCGGTGCGCCGAGGTCGGCGTACACGGCGCCGTGGTAGGCGGGATCCGGGGTGGTGAACGACGGGTAGAGGTCCTCGCCGTCGCGCTGCGCGCGCCAGTCG
>DWWG01000182.1 GCA_019119875.1 Candidatus Dietzia intestinigallinarum
CTCCCGGATCCCGGCCGCATCCAGAGCTTCGGGGGTCGCGAAGTCACCGAACGGGATCGCCGAGGGCGCGACGGTGGGCCAGCCGCCCTCGGCCACGGGCATCGATCCGGTGGGCTGGCCGGGGAACGCCTTGTAGGTCGACGCCTTCCGCCCGGCGTGCGCCAACTGGATGCCCATCGCCGCGCCCTGGGAGTGGACGAACTCGACGATCGGGGCCCATGCATCCCGCTGCAGGTCGTTCCACAGTCCGGCGTCCTCGGGGCTGATGCGCCCCTCCGGCACCACGGCCGAGGCCTCGGCGATCAGCAGTCCGAACCCGCCCTGCGCCCGCGCCCCCAGGTGCACGAGGTGCCACGCGGTGGGTACGCCGTCGCGGGCGTCGCACGAGTACTGACACATGGGCGAGAGCCAAGCCCGGTTGCGGATCGTCAGGTCGCGGATGCGGATCGGTTCGAAGAGCGTCGCCATGCCCGCGATTAAACCCCCGTCCCACCCGGTCCGGCATCACCTTTGACTTCCCTGTGACCAGGGAATACTTTGCCCAGCGTGTCCACACCCCCACCGGTCCCCGAGCGGCAGGCCTGGCTCGCCCTGACCGCGCTGTGCGCCGGCCTGTTCATCACCCTCATGGACCAGGCGCTGGTGGCCGTGGCGCTGCCGAGCATCCGCGAAGACCTGGGCGCGAGCATCAACGAGACGGTGTGGGTCGTGGCCGTCTACCTGCTCGCCTTCGCGGCCCCGCTTCTGGTCAGCGGCCGGCTCGGCGACCGCTTCGGCCAGCGCAACGTCTACCTCGCGGGCATGGCGGTCTTCACCGTCGCCGCCACCGCCGCGGCGTTCGCCCCCACCGTCGAGCTGCTCATCGCGGCCCGCGCCGTCCAGGGCCTGGGCGCCTCGCTGCTCAACCCGCAGCCGCTGAGCATCATCCACCGCGTCTTCGCCTACAACAGGCGTGGCGCCGCGATGGGCATGTGGAGTGCCGTGGCCAGTTCGTCGGGCCTGTTCGGGCCGATCCTCGGCGGGCTCATCGTGGGCACCGCCGGCTGGCGCTGGGTATTCGCCCTGTACATCCCGTTCGGGCTGCTCGCGTTCGTCCTGGTGGCGCTGCTCGTGCCACGTCTGCCGACCGGGGTCGGCCGGATCGACCTGGTGAGCGCCGTGGTGGCCGTGGTGGCCGTGCTCGCCGTGACCCTGACCCTCCAGCAGGGCCCGGATCTGGGTTGGCCACTGTGGTTGTGGGCAGTGCTCGTCGCCGGGCTCGCGGCGTCCGCGGTGTTCGTGTGGCTGCAGTTCCGCGCCCGCCGCTTCGGCGTGGACTCCCTGGTGCCGCCGGCTCTGTTCGCCCACCGGAACTTTGCGCTCGGCACGTTCTCGGTCTTCACCCTCGGGTTCGCGGTGTACTCGATGAACATCCCGATCATGCTCTACCTGCAGACCGTGCAGGGACTGTCGGCGCAGGTGGCGGGCCTGATGATGATCCCCACCGCGGTGGTCTCACTCGTGGCGGCCCCGTTCGTCGGCCGCCTGACCGATCGCACCGCGCCCGGCGTGGTGTCGACGACCGGTTTCGTGTCGATGATCTCCGCGATGCTGCTGTTCGCCGCCATGATGACCCGGCAGGCGCCGACACCGTGGCTGCTCGTCCCGCTCGTGCTCATGGGCGCGGCCAACGCGATGTGCTGGGCGGCCAACTCGGCGGTGTCGATGCGCAGCCTGCCGTCCGATCTGGTGGGCGCCGGTTCGGGTGTCTACAACACGTCGCGGCAGGTCGGCGCGGTGGTCGGCGCCGCCGCATTGGGCGCGGTCATGCAGGTGGGCATCGCGGTCACCGATTTCGCCACCGCGATGGGCCTCACCCTGGTCCTCCCCGCGGCACTGTTGGTCGCCGGCGCCCTGGCTGTGATGCGGTTCCGGCCCGACGTGCCCCGCTGACGGTCATCGCAGTGGGTCGAACGGCACGAGAACCGAGTCGATCTCCCCGGTGACGATCTGCTTCGCGAGCAGTTTCCCGGTGGCGGGGCCGAGCACCATCCCCCACATCCCGTGTCCGCCCGCAACGTACACCCCGTCGGCGGCGGTGGCGCCCACCAGAGGGAGACCGTCGGGGGTGACGGGCCGGGAACCGACCCATTCGTCCCGCCGATCGGCGAGGTCCACGCCGCGGAACAATCCGTCCACCTGGTTGGCCATCGCCTGGATCCGCCGCTGCCGGGGCGGCTCGTCGGGTGCGAGGAACTCCATCGTCCCGGCGATCCGGAGGCGGCCCTGGTACGGGGTGCACGCCACACGCTGCGTCGGTAGGTAGACGGGATGTGGGATCGGCCGGTCGGTAGCCACCGAGAACGAGTACCCCCGGCCCGCCTGCACGCGCATCCGCACCCCGAGCGGGCGGGCGAGTTCCGGCATCCAGGCGCCGGTCGCCACGACGACGGCGTCGGCGGTCAGACGCTCGCCGGTGTCGAGCACAACACCGTCGCCCACCTCGGTCACCGCCTGACCGGTGCGCATCGCGGCCCCTCGGGCGCGTACCGCGTCGCCGAGAGCGTCCACGAAGGGGCCGGGTTCGATGTAGCGCTGTCCGTCCACCCGGTAAGCCGTCGTGACCGCGTCCGAGAGGATGGGGGCCAGGGTGCCGGTGTCGGCGGCGTCGAGCCTGGCCACCTCGACCTCCAGGCCGTGGCCGCGGACCCGCCGGACCTCGTCGAGGTACTTCGCGCCCTGCGCCTGATCGGTGAATCCGATGACGAACGGCCCCTCGTGCGTCGGAGCGCCGACGCCACCGCCGGCCAGCTCGTCGAACGCCTCGAGCGCGATCGCGTTGATCGGGGCCAGGGCTGCCATCGTCCGGTGCCAGGCCCGCATGGTCCCGTGGGCGATGAACCGTGCGAGAAACCCCACCAGTTCGGGGTCCCAACGCAGCGGCACGTGCACCGCGGCATCGGGGTCGATCAACGCCCGGGGCCCGTATGTCCAGACGCTCGGATCGGCCAGTGGGATCGTCTTGGCCGGGGCGAGATATCCGGCGTTGCCCCACGACGCCCCCGCCGCGACCCCCGTTCTGTCGATCACGGTCACCTCGACGCCGTGTTCCTGCAGATGCCAGGCTGTCGACAGGCCCACCATCCCCGCACCGATCACGATCGCCGTGTCCATCTCCACGCCTCCTCGCCTCGTGACACCGCGGTACCTCCAGCATGCCCGCGGCCGCGCCGACTAGCGTGGGGACCATGGCAGACTCGCAGCTCACCCATCTCGACGCCGAGGGCCGTGTCCGGATGGTCGATGTCGGCGACAAGGCCGTCACCACCCGGACCGCCACCGCGGAGGGCGTCTTCCGCACCCGCCCCGAGGTGGTGACGATGGTCGCGGGCGACGAACTCGGCAAGGCCGACGTCCTGGCCACCGCACGGCTGGCCGGCATCGGCGCGGCCAAGAAGACCTCCGAGCTGATCCCGCTGTGCCACCAGATCCCGCTGAACTCGGTGAAGGTGCTCTTCGACCTCGACGCCGACGCCGGCGAGATCCGCGTCACGGCCACCGCCAAGACCACCGGCAGGACGGGTGTGGAGATGGAGGCGCTGACCGCCGTGTCGGTGGCGGGCCTGACGTTGCACGACATGGTCAAGGCCGTCGATCCCCTGGCCACGATGGACGGGGTCCGCCTGGCGACCAAGACGGGTGGAAAGCGCGGGAACTGGTCGCGCGAGGTGGAAAACCCCCGGGGGAACGACGACGACAACGCTGCCGCATCGTCCGGTCACCCGGCCGGACCCGCGGTGCTCGATGAGGGCAGGACGGGCGTCGTCGTCGTCTCCTCCACGGCCGCCTCTCGCGGCGACCGCACCGACACCACCGGCCCGATCATCGAGTCGTGGCTAGTGGAGCGCGGTTTCTCGCCGGTCGAGGTGCACGTGGTGGCAGACGCGGAGATCGGCGTGGCCCTCACCGAACAGATCCGGCGCTCGCCGGCCGTGCTGTTGACCACCGGCGGCACCGGCGTGGCCCCCGACGACCGCACACCCGAGGCCACCGCCCCCCATCTGACGCTGCCGCTTCCCGGTGTGGTTGAGGCGATGCGGGCCCGCGGCCTCGCCGCCACCCCGACGGCCGCCATGAGTCGCGCACTGGCGGGCTTCGCCGGACGTACACTGGTCGCGAACCTGCCGGGCTCGACGGGTGGGGTGCGCGACGGGCTGGCTGTACTCGACGATCTTCTCGAGCACCTGCTCGACGTGCACGCCCACGGAGGTGGCCACTGATGACCGCACCCCGCGAGTCCGCACCGCGACCGCTGGCCCGGATCACCGACGCCGCGATCGATCCGATCGAGGTCGAGAAGGCCGTGTGGACCACCGCCGACGGAGCGATGGTCACGTTCTCAGGGATAGTCCGCGACCACGACGGCGGCCGCGACGGCGTGCAGCACATCGAGTATTCCGCCCACCCCACCGCGACTGACACGTTGGCGCGGCTGTGCGGTGAGATCTCGGAGGAGTTCAGCGGCCCCCGGGGCGTCGTGCGCGTGGGCGCCGTGCACCGGATCGGAGTGTTGGAGGTCGGCGAGATCGCGGTGGTGGCGGTGGCCGTGGCACCGCACCGTGCGGAGGCGTTCGCCGCCTGCTCCGAGCTCATCGAACGCCTCAAGCACGGCGTGCCCATCTGGAAGCGGCAGTTGTTCTCCGACGGGCTGTCGGAGTGGGTGGGCGTCGGCGACTGCTGAGCCGGCCGTCAGGCTGGTCTGCCGCGGGGCCAGGTTCCGGGCGGGTTGATGATGTAGCCGTCCGGGGAGATCATCCGGTCGAGCATGATGTCGCCGACCCTGTCCTGGATGCCTTCGCGGGCCCGGGCCAGGGGCCCGGTGGGTCTGGTCCGGTGCCTGTGCCCGGACTCGGTGGTGATGATCAGTTCCCCCAGCGCCCCGGGCCGGTAGGTCGACCCGCCGAAGGTCTTCTCCCGGTGATGCTTACGGCACAGGCACACCAGGTTCCACTCCAGTGTCGGCCCGCCCAGCTCCGGGTTGGCATGATCGAACGCCAGGATATGGTCGATGTCGCACTCTGCCGCCGCGATCTCGCAGCCCGGGTGTCGGCACGTGCCGTCCCGAAGTCGGATTCGCTCGGCCAGCCCCGGCGAGATGACGTACCGCAGCGCCTGTTCGGTGGTGTCCATCGCCCCCGGCACCGGGTCGACCAGCTGGAACCTCACCCGGGCGTCGTCACCGGACAGCAATTCCTCGCACAGCCAGTCAAAGCTCGCATACGCTCCGCGCACGAACTCCACCTGATCAGGCAGACCTCGCGTGGCGGCGGTGATGACACTGATCCGGATCGGCTGCCCTCCGGCCGCCGCGGCGTTACCGAGCGACGGCCGGGGCGGCTCCGCATCCAGCTGCACCTCGCCGAGTTCGATACCGTCCACCACCTCCGGCTCCCGGCCGGGTGTGTAGGCCGCCAGCGAGGCCAACGCGTCCGCGCGCAACTGCTCGGGCGTGCCCTCGGCGCCGGCGCGGGCCGCGGACTCGGCATCGGTCTGTAGACGCAGCCGCAGCAGTTCGGCCTCCGCCGCCGGCAGCAGGGCCCACATCGAGGCCATCCCGTGCCGGCGGTTGCGGAACCGCACCATGCGTTCCCTGGCGGCCTTCTCGGCCGCAGCCTGTGCGGTCTCCGGGTCCAGTCGCTCGACCTCCTGATCGATCACCGACTCCACACGAGACCTCGAGGGCCGATCCCCACCGGCCAGGTCCTCTGCGATGCGGGCCATGACCGCATTCTCGACAGCCGACACGATCTCGTCCGGCACCGTGGCCAACCGGCATGCGACATCGATCGCCAACTGCTCCGGCAACAGGCCCCGCCCCAGCTGGGACAGCATCCGCGGCAACCGCGTGTGGATCTGCACTCCCGCCGTCACCAGCCGCTCGGCGTGCCAGCACGTCAACTGACACGCCGCCGCCAGATGATCCCGCGCCCGCGACCGCGGATCCAGCCTCGCCCACCCCGGACGCGGCCCGGCCCCACCGGCCTGCTCGTCCGCCTCCGCCGCCTCGGCCTGCCGGGCGAACTCGGCCACCAGACGCTGCGCCGCCTCAAGACGGGTCGCACCCGCGAGATTCGCGGCCAACGTCGCCGAGCGCGCAGCCTCGCTGATCGCCTCCATGCCCACCATGCACGGCCCATCGGAGACGACCCGCAGAGTCCCGGACCACGACGGCGTCATGCTCCTGCTCTCGACTTCCTCCACGGTGCCCACCCTCGATCGATCAGCTAGAACGTACGTACGACGCTACCCCAAGGCCGCGAGTAGCGCAAGTGTTCGAATCAATCTGCGCGGGAGCGCTCGCCGACGCCCTACCCCAGGCGCGTCCCCACCCACTCGGCCAACACCCGGGAGCACGCGTCGACGCCCTCGACCCACGTGTCCCCGGCGTGCTCGTCAGCAGGATCGGACACATGTTTGACCAGCCTCGTCGGCACGCCCAGCGTCGCGCCGGCCGCCGCCACGGCGTAGCCCTCCATGTCCACCAGGTCGGCCATGGTGACGAGTCGGTCCCGCAGCGGCCCGCCGGCGACGAAGCGATCCCCGGTCGCGAGCACGGGAGCCACCGTCCCGCCGGGAGCGGTGGGCGCCAGCGGCCGCGGGGTCGGCGTCACCGCGCGGGTTGCCGACAACTCGAGCGGCGGACCGTCGTGGCGCCCGGTGACAGCATGGAGGGCGGGGTCGTCGAAGTCGTGCTGGAACACGACTCCGATCTCGTGCGTGCCCTCCATCCCCGGGTGCAGCCCGCCCGCCGTGCCGACATTCACCAGCTCTCGGGGCCGCGCGCCGCCGGCGAGTGCGTGGGCGACCGCCAGTGCCGCCCGGACTTTGCCGACGCCGGTCACCAGTACCGGGAAGTCGGTGACGAAGTGCCGCGCCTCCTGTTCGAGAGCCACGACGACGAGCGGGTGCGCCGGATCCACGGTGCCGATGAGTTCCACGCCGTCCACGCTAGCCTTCAGGCAGAAGCCCCCAAGACTCCCGAGGTGATCTAGATGCAGTCCGCCCAGCCCCGACCCGGCTCCGGCCGCCGAGCCCTGGTGGCCCTGCCGGTGGCCGTGCTCCTCGCCGCGGCCGGATGTGCCCCCGGCTCGAACGACCAGAGCGCCCCCGAGCAGGAGACCGTCACCGCCACCGAGACCGCCCCGGTGGAGAGCAGCCCCGCCGCCCGGACCCGGGACGAGGGCGGGTTCGACAACTCGAACTGCTCCACCGACCGGACAGGGCAGGACATCACCGGAGACGTTCACGTGCGCGACGGGCAGACGTGCCTCCTGTCCGACCTGACGGTGACCGGTGACATCGACGTCCACAGCGGCGGCCGACTCGAGGTGCGCAACGTCCGCGTGACCGAGGACATCGAGGCCGAGGGCCACGCGTTCGTACTGGTCTCGGGCGGCGAGGTGTCGGGATCGATCGAACTCGAGCACGGCGGCGAAGCGGTGGTCGAGAACGTGACCATCGGTGGCAGTCTGGAGTCGGAGGCCAACTCCGGCCCGCAACGTTTCGAGGGCAACACCATCGGCGACGACCTCGAGTGCAACGACAACACCCACACCCCGACCGGGGGCGCCAACCGTGTCGCCGGCGAGCGGGAAGGACAGTGCGCGGGACTGTAGCCGGGACGTCCGACCCAGACTAGAGCGCCGGGCTGCGGGCGCCTGCGGGGCGGCCCCACCAGCGGTGGCCCTCTCGGCCGAGGGGGAGCCGGGCCACGATCTCGTGGCGGGCCCGGCCACGCGGCCCCTCGCCGAGGAAGGAGTCGACGAGCGCGATCTCGGAGACCTCCCAGTCGCTACTGCTGAACGTGTCGAGGATGCGCAGCCAGGCGGTGGCGTCCTCGCGCCCGGCCAGCCGGGCGAGCGTGAGGTGCGGGCGGAAACGGGCGCCGTCCGGGGCGCAGCCGGAGGCGTTCGCGGCCGAGCGGGTACCCGCCGCCAACGCGTGGAGTGGTCGGTCCTCGGGCTGGTCGACACCCGCCCACAGCACTTTGGCGCGCTCCACCGACGGGAATGCCCCCGCACCGGCCAGGCGCAGCCGGAAGGGCTCGTGCTTACGCGCCACCGAACCCAGCCGGTCGGTGAACTCGTCGAGGCGCCAGTCGTCCACGTCGGCGCAGAAGGTCAGCGTGAGATGCCATTGCGACGGGTTCGTCCAGGCCAGCCCCGGCCGGGGCTCGAGGAACCGCTCGAGCTGCTCCCGGACCTCGTCCGGTGGCAGTACCGCCACGAACATCCGATGCCCCATAGCCTCACCGTGGACCACCGGCGCCGAGTTCACAACCCCCCGAGCCACAGGCCCAGCAGCGCGGCACCGACCGTGGCGAGCATCGTGCCCACCGCGTAGGTCAGCGCCGTTCCGCCACGGCCGGCGCGGACCAATCGCACGGCATCGACGCTCGCGGTGGAGAACGTCGTGTACCCGCCCAGCACACCGGTACCGACCAGGGCGGGCCACCCGGTGGACCCGACGAACCCCGAGGCGAGGCCCAGCAGCAGTGAACCGGTGACGTTGACCAGGAAGATCCCCAGCGGGAAGTCGCGGCGCCAGCGGGCCGTCACCCACTCGTCCACCGCATAACGGGCGGCCGCGCCCAGACCGCCGCCCAGCGCGGCCAGGCCGATGAGCACCGCGGGGCTCACGATCGGCCCCGCTCCGCCGACCGCCGCGCCCCGACAGCCCCTCCCAGGGCGAGTCCCGCCACCGAGGCCGAGGTCCCGGCGACCAGTGTGACCAGTGCGTATCCGGCCGCAGTGAGCATCGCCGAATCCTGCACGAGCTCAGCTGCCTGCAGCGCGAGCGCCGAGTACGTGGTGAAGCCACCGCAGAGTCCGGTCCCGAGCAGAAAACGAGCGCGGAGCTGACGGTCTCGTCGTCGTCGGGCTTGTTCACCACCGTCCCGCCCCTCCGGCGCCGTACCGGTCAACACCGCGATCAGCACGCCCAGCGCGAAGGCCCCCACGACGTTGACCAGCAGCGTCGCGGCGAGCGGCGATCCCGGTAGGGCGAGGGCGATCGCCGAACGCCCCGCCGACCCGGCAGCACCACCGAGCGCGACGAGCAGCAGCGCCGACACGGTTGTCCGGGGGGCGTGTCTCATCGCGGTGCGCCCATCAGATGGAGAGCCCGGCCTCCAGCGCGGCATCGAGGCCGTCGCGGTCGCCGGTGATCTCCAGACCGGCGACGTCCGGACCCACGCGTCCCCACAGCAGTAGAGCGAGAGACTCGGGCGGGCCGGACACCTCCACCTCGCCAGCCCCGTCGGGGCCCGGCAGCACCCACTCGCGCTCTCCCGCACGGACGCGGATCGTCACCGGCAGCGGCGGCAGCGCGGCCGACATGAGCGGGCGCAGGGCGGTGCAGAACTCGTCGATGGTGTCCACGGCGACGTCGTCCAGAAGTGGGGTCGTGCCCGCTGCCCCGGACAGTGTCCGCTCGAGGTCCCAGCGGTGGATCACCGTCTCGTGGAGCTGCCGGCGCAGCCAGTAATCCGCGCGGCCGGGGCCGGCGAAGGTCCAGGTGGGCGCGTCAGGACGCGTCTCGGCGTACGTCTCGATGGCGCCGGCCGCGAGCCCCGCGTACCACTGCGCGAGCGCCGCGGCACCCTCGGTGGCCGGCGGCGCGGACTCCATCACCGCACGCATCCCCCGGGCCCGCGCCTCGGGATTGGCCTCCCGCACAGTGGCGCCGCCCCACCAGTTGGCGGTCCCGAGATGGGCCACCAGCTCGTGGACGTCCCACCCGGGACACGTCTCGACGGGGGCGGACAGGTCTGCGCCGTCACCACCGGCGCCCCCGAGCGCGAACCGGACCAGCCCGGCCTGCGCCTCGATCGCGTCGAGCATCCGTTCATGACCGAGCTCGGTGGTCATACGCGCATCCCCTTCTCCGGGCCCGATCCCGTGCCGCGCGCATCCTCCACGAGCCCCCGGTTTGAGAAATCGATCTGGCGGCCGGCGTTGGAGACCGCCACCACGGTACCGGTGCCGAACTCTCCGTCATGATCGAACAGGGTCGCGGTGCCCACGGCCACGCCGGCGTCGCTGATGTGCTGGTCGGCCTCGATGCCGATGTCACCCGAGCGTGGCAGTCGCGCCAGTGCCACGGTGAGATCAGCGTTGATGAAGCCGATCCCCTCCGTGCCCCAGTTCGCCATGAGACTGGTCGACTCACCGAGCGTCACGGCCCGCTGGAACGGTGACGACTCCTCCGTGTCCACCACGTTCAACGGGTGGAGCCAGAATCGTTTTCGGCCGGCGCCCTGGTGCGGGCCCATCGAGTGGCTCCACGGCTCCTCGGCCCCGTCGCTGCCGAACCAGGCGCGGGCTCCCGCCCCGAGCGTCATACCCCGCGCACCGGGCGGCGGGTCCATGGACCGCTCGGCCAGCCACACCCGCCCCGGCGGCTGCTCGCCGCGCCGCAGCTGCACCATCGTCGCGCGCGCCACGGTGGTGCCGCCCTGCTCCACGAACGCGTCCGCGACGCGGATGCGGTTGCCGCTGCGCACCACCTCGGCGCGCACCGCCAAGGGTTCGAAACGCACCTGGGAGAACAGGTCGACGGTCAACCGCGCCGGCTGGAACCCCTCGAGTCCGTACTCCGCCTCGAGTGTCCGCGCCGCGGCCGCCACCACCGAAGGACCGTTGACCAGGCCGTCCGACCACGCGCTGCGCGCGTACCGCGTGGGCAGGTAGGAGCCGTCGTCACCGAGGGTGAAGAAGGAGTAGACCGGCTTGTCGCCGTTCCCGCTCACGCGACTCATCCCGCCACCGACGCCCGGCCGCGCGAACCGTCGGCACCGGCGCCGGAGGCCCACGACCGCAGGATGGCCGCGAGTTGCGTCTCGAAGTACTGCTCGGCGCTCGGCGAGGACCGCCACACACTCAGTTCCAGCGACACCACACCGTGCAACGACGCCCAGATCGCGGTGGCGATCTCGTGCACGTCAGCGGCCCGGAACACCCCTTCGTCGACCAGCGCGTCCACCACCTCGAGGAGCGGCTCCAGCCACAGCGGGCCCCCCTCTGCGCCTCTCGCCACGACGCCCGGCCGCGGTGAGCGCACCGGCTCGCCCACGACCAGCCCGTACAGGCCGTGGTTGTCGAGCGCCCAGTAACGGTAGGCGCGGCACAGCGACCGCATATCGCTCTCCACGCTGTCGTGCCGCAGCGACCCGCGCAGTTCCTCCGCGAGCTGCCGGTCCGCCTCGTGTGCGACCGCCGCGAGAAGGCCGGCCTTGCCGCCGAACATCGTGTAGATCGCGGTCGTGGAGGTGCCCTGCGAGGAGGCGAGGGGCCGGAGCCCCAGGTTCTCCGGACCGCCGTCACGGAGCCGACGCAGGGCCTCGTCGAGGATCCCCTGCCGCAGCGTGTCGTCGTACTGTGCGTGGCCGGGGGCGGAGCGGTCGGTTGCGCGCGGCGAGGTCGGGTTCACCCGTGTGAGGATACGACGACGACGTGGTAATCCCGTTATTTCGCCGTGGCGTGTCGACGCACCTCTCAATTGGCGGCGGCGTAGGCCTCCATGATGTGGGCGGGAATCCGGCCACGATCGGACACCTCGTAGCCGTTGTTGCGAGCCCACTCGCGAATAGCCTTGGTATCGCCCGCCGGCGACCGGCCGGAGGACTTCCGCGACGACCTGGACCTGGTCCCGGTCACACGGTGGGCGTTCTCGACATAAGGTGCCATGACCTCCCGGAACTGAGCCGCGTTCTCATCGCTCAGATCGATGGAGTATTCCTTGCCCTCGAAAGCGAACGAGATCGTATTGGCATCACTGCCGAGATTCGATCCGTCGAGGTCGTCAATGTACTGGACCTGAAACTGCTGCGCCATCTCACACTCTCCCACTCTGATCGGCCCGCTATTCGAGGCCATTATGCACAGTTCCGCCTTCCGGTGCACCTGAGAGATTTATCTGGATATTGCCCGGACGGCACGTTCGACGAATCCCACACACCTCGAATGGCGGTTCGCGAATAGTCGGATTCGGATTTGAGGAGCTCTCCCGCCACCAACGCCACCGTGAGCATTATAACGCTGTGCGCTGCGGAAACGATGCGGACGTCGTTAATTCTGCTGCGACGTACCGTCGGTATTCAACCGCCGAGTCGAGGGGCATACTCGTGATATCTGCGGACGAGAAGATCGATGATCTCCGGATGCGCGCCGAGCGGCTCGGAGGTGATATCCCCGCCCGCGTCCGCTATTCGATTCGCGAAGAAACCGGGGGCGAGCAGGTGTGTGGCCACGGCGACCCGGCGATGGCCGTCCGCCCGCGCGGCGGCGACGGCCCCGGCGACGGTGGGCGTCGCCGTCGACGCGAACGCCGCGGTCACCGGTACCCCCATGAGTCGGGTCAGGGTCCGGGCCAGGTCCCGGGTCTCGGTCTGCGACGATGCGTCCTTGCTCCCGGCCGCCGCCAGCACCACCGCATCGGCCCCGAACGCCCCCACCGCCCCGGCGTCGCCGAGCCTCTGCACGACCGCCCGCACGACCTCGGGCTCGGCTCCCAGGTGCGGTGTCTGCACGACCGGCCCGGGCGCCTGGTGACACGCCTGTCCCACGTCGTGGATCACGTGGTAGCCGCGGGCGAGGAACACCGGGACCACGACGGTCGGCACGCCGTCCGCCAGCACCCGCGCCGGTCCGGGCTCCTGCACGTCGACCCACGCCAGGCGGCAGTCGACCGCTCCGAGTTGCTTGCGGGTCTCCAGCAGTACCCGTCCCAGGACGCGCCGGCCGGTCGCCGACCGGGTCCCGTGCGCCACCAGCAGCAGGCGGGGTCGCGTCGTCATGGGTTCGAGCATGCCGCAAACCGCACCCGTTCCCGCATCCGCTCGGAGAGACTGGGGATATGGGTACCCGCATTCGTCGTCGCCCCGCCCGACCCGAGGTCACCGTGGCGAACTACGAGGCGGTCTACGACTATTACGGGCCCGGCCGGCGCCGCGACGGGTTCACCTATCCGCTGCTGCGGGTGGTCGACGCGATCTACCGGCCGCGGGTCCACATTCCCGCAGCGACCGTCGCCGAGTTGCACCGGCTCCACCACGCCGGTGTGGGCGTTCTCGTGGCCGTCAACCATCCGTCCAAGCAGGACCCGTTGGTGCTGGCGGCCACCCTGTTCGACAAGCGGATCCGTTTCCTGTCGTCCGGCACGGGCCTGACCAAGGACCCGATCTTCCGCAGCCCCCTGCGCCCGCTGTTCGAGTACACGGGCACGATCCCGGTTTTCCGGGCCAAGAACTACCAGGGCACGGCCGCCGAGATCTACGAAGCCGCGGCCGCGCGCCTGATCGACGTGTGCGTCGACCGGCTCGCCCGCGGCGGCGTGGTGCTGACCTTCGTCGAGGGCACCAATTCCTCCGCCGACGACCTGCGAATCCTGCGCCTGTCGTCGGTGAAGAAGGGGGTGGGTCTCATGGTGGCCGGTGCGCGTACGGCGAGCGCCCCGGTCGCGGTCCTGCCCGTGGGGCTGGTCTACCACGGTCGCGAGCACGACATCCTGCCCACCAGGCGTGCCGTGGCCGCCACGGGGCCGATCATCACGTGGGACTCGGGGCGGGTGCCCACCGTCGACGAGGTACGGGTGGCGGTCCGGGACGGGATCGACGCCGCACTCACCGTGGCCTGGGGATAGGACCGCCGGCCCCGCGTCAGACCACACCCGGCACGAGCTGGAACGGCACCCCGGCCGCCTCGAGCTCTCCCGCGGCCGCCGCCAGCGTGGCCGCCGCCGCGATCCGCACCACCCCGTGCCCGGCCGCCTGCCGGGAGGCGATCAGATCGGTCACCCGGGCGGCGGGCATGTCGGTTCCGACTTCGACCACCTCGACGTCGTCGTCGAGCTCCGCCACCAATCCCGCGTCGGCGGGACCGTCCACGACCAGCACGTCGGCGGCGTGGACGAGGCGCCGGGCACGCACGGTGAGCAGGTCGCCGTCGCCGGTGCCACCGACGAGTGAGACCCATCCCGCCTCCGTTCGGCGTCGGGCGCGCAGCCCCGCGGGCGCGGTGGCCAGCGAGCGCGCGACGTGCCGACCGACCCGCACCGACCTGCGCGGATCACCGGAGTCGACGGCGATGCGGACCAGCCCCGCGGGCGTGGCGACCGCGGTGCGTGCGGGCACCCGCACCGAGCCGAGCGCGGCGTCGCCGGCGGTCACGCACCAGATGCGCCGCGCCTCGCACAGCGCCGCGATCTCGGCGTCGACCTGCGCGTCGCCGGTGGCGACGTGGACCACCCAGGGCGTGTCCAGGTCGGCGGGGGTGAAGGGCCTGGCGACGACGACGACGTCACCCGCGGCCCCGTCACCCGCAGCGCGCTCGATGATGGCCGCCATCTCCGGCGAGACGGCCGGGGCCACCACCCTCACGGTCGCCCCGGCCTCGAGGAACGTCTGCGCCCGGCGGGCCGACACCGGACCGGCGCCGACGAGCAGCACCTCGCGGCCGGCCAGCCCCACGGTGAGCGGGAGTCCGTCCAGTGCCGGCGCCGGCGCGGGAGCGGCGAGTGTGGCTGTCACAGGTGGATACCGCACTCGGTCTTGGACGAGCCCGCCCAGCGACCCGAGCGTGGGTCCGCGCCGGGCTCGACGCGGTTGGTGCAGGGCTCGCAGCCGATCGACGGGTAGCCGTCGTCCAGCAGCGGGTTGAGCAGGCAGCCGTGCTCCTCCGCGTACTTGTGGACACGCTCGAGCGTCCACGCGACCAGTGGGTTGATCTTGACCATCGAGTGCTTCTCGTCCCACTCGACGATGGCGGCCCCCGCGCGGTGGTCCGTGTCGACGCGGCGCAGGCCTGTGATCCAGGCCTCGTAGCCGGACAGTGCGGCATCCAGCGGCTCGACCTTGCGCAGGCGGCAGCACAGTTCCGGGTCGGTCTGGTACGGCTTGTCGCCGAGGGCCGCCTCGTGCTCGGCGATGCTCGCCGGGCTGCGCACGTCCACC
>DWWG01000024.1 GCA_019119875.1 Candidatus Dietzia intestinigallinarum
CGGACATCAATGCTGCTCATGAGGACTCCCGTGAATCGGCAACCCGGCCAACGGATCCGGGCCGGTGGGAGGGATCCTCGTCGTCGTCGTCCCAACCCCACCCACAGGCTTCCGCTCAACGGAAACCCCACTCCTTCACCTTCCACTCACCGGACTACAGTGATCGCCATCACAGCGCGACGTCCCCTCCGCCTCGCGCGGCGTGAACGGAGAAACACAGTGACAACCACGACCCGGCCGGACCCCCTCACCGGCATCCTCGACCGCGTGGACACGATCCTCGACACCATCGCCACCGAGGGATCCATGAACCTCACCCAGATCTCCCGGACCACTGGCCTACCGCGGACCACCGTTCACCGACTACTCGAACAGATGGTGGCCCGCCGGTGGATAACACGAATCCGCAACGACTACGAGATCGGCGTCCGCCCCTTCCACCTCGGCACCCTCGCCCGGCAAGGCCACTGGTACTTCCGCCTGGCCCGCCCACACCTCGAAGACCTACACGAACGCACCCGCCTCGTGGTACACCTCGGCTACCTCGACGGCACCGACGTCGTCTGGTGGGACAAAATCGGCGACACCCGACTCAGCGTGGTGCCCACCTACGTCGGCGGCCGCCACCCCGCCTACCGAACCGCAGCCGGCAAAGCACTACTGGCCTGCGAGGAACCCGACTACCTCGACGAGCACTTCGCACCACACCTCGCGCCCTCCACAACCGAAAGCCTCCACACCCGCGAAGAACTCCGAACCGAGATCGACACGGTACGAGAAGAAGGTCTGGCCCACTCACGCGGCGAACTCCTCCCCCACCTCGCCTGCGTCGCCACGCCCGTCACCGTACGACCAGTCGCGACCAGCGACGGACATCAGACCACCACCGCGGTCTCGGTATGCGGCCCGCTCGACCTGATCCGCAGCGCCAACCCCCTCGCCCCGGCGCTCCGGACATGCGCGATGGGCATCCTCGCCGACATCTCCCGGTCACCGAAGGCACCCAAGGACTAGCCGCTTTCCGGCCACCGGAAAACCCCGCTTCGTGATGCAGATCACGCTCCTACGGTGTGGCCCACGGTCACAGAACGAAGGGAGCCACTGATGACCCAGACCCCAGTTTCCCCCGACACCGACACCGCGGTCCGCGAGATCGAGAGCGCCGGCAACCCCACCCGCTTCGCCCGGGGCTGGCACTGCCTCGGACTGATCGACCAGTTCCGCGACGGCAAACCCCACCAGGTCAAGGTGTTCGGAACCAGCCTCGTCGTCTTTGACACCTCCGACGGACTCAAAATCCTCGACGGCTACTGCCGCCACATGGGCGGCAACCTCGCCAAGGGCACCATCAAAGGCGACTCGATCGCCTGCCCGTTCCACGACTGGCGCTGGGGCGGAAACGGCAAGTGCACCGCCATCCCCTACGCCAAGCGCGTCCCGGTGGCCGCCAAGACCCGCGCCTGGCCGTCGATGGAACGCAACGGACAACTGTTCGTCTGGCACGACCCGCAGAAGTCACAGCCCACCGAGGACGTCACCATCCCCTACATTGAAGGCTGGGACGAGGGCCAGTGGAGCGACTGGTCCTGGCAGACCTTCCTCGTGGAGGGCGCGCACTGCCGCGAGATGATCGACAACGTCGTGGACATGGCGCACTTCTTCTACGTACACCTGGTCTCGCCGAAGTACTTCCGCAACATCTTCGAAGGCCACGTCGCCACCCAGATCATGCACAGTCAGACCAGGCCCGACGTCGACCCGGACCAGTCCTACGGCGACTCGGACACCTACCTCAAATCCGAGGCCAGCTACTACGGCCCCTCGTACATGATCAACCCGCAACAACTCACCCTCGGCGGCAAGAACGTCGAGGCGGTGTTGATCAACAGCCACTACCCGATCACCGAGGACTCCTTCCTCATCAACTTCGGGATCGCCACCAAACACCGCCCCGGCGTGGACCCCGCCGAGGCGAAAGCCGCCGCCGACGCCATGACCCGCGGACTCGCCTACGGGTTCAGCCAGGACGTGGAGATCTGGCGAGACAAGGCCCGCATCGACAACCCGCTGCTCACCGAACAGGACGGCCCCGTCTACCAGCTCCGCCGCTGGTACGAGCAGTTCTACGTGGACGTCGAGGACATCGAGCCCGACATGGTCGAGCGCGTCGAGATGGAGATCGACACCGACCACGCGGTGGCGCACTGGGAGACCGAGATCGCGGAAAACCTCGCCGCGATGGGGCGCTGATGGCACGGGCACCGGAGACCACCCCGCGGTCCCGTTCGGTGACGCCCTCCGAGCCGCGAGCAGCGCGGAACGAGAACCCGGGCGCCACGGCGTTCTCCTGTCCGCGGTGCGCCACCTGCGTCGAGGTGACCAAGTACTCGCGCGAGCACACCCTCACCCGGTGGGTCGACGGCCACGCAGCGTGCCCCGAACTCGGTGACGAGCCCGGGCGCTTCGGCACCGGCCGCTGCGACACACTGACGGCGGCGACCCGGGCGGCCTTCGACGTGGGGCTGATCGACGCCTGGGAGCGCCGCGCCGGAACCTGAGCCGGGCGTGGCCAGTGGGGTCAGTGGGGCCGGTGGGGCCCTTGGGTGGCCTCACCGGCCCCGCGCGGCCCAGCCCGGCCCAGCGTTGAGTCGTTCCGTGCAGCATTCTCCCAGGGCGGGCTCACAAATCGGCTGACGCAGCGACTCAACACCCGCGGCGCCCGGCGAGAGGTGCCGCGGGGCCGGGCGCTCGGGCGCGAGGAGCCTCGGGGCCGGGCGCTCGGGCGAGAGGGCCTCGGGGCCGGACGCCCGGGGCGCGAGGGGCATCAGAACCAGGCGCCCGGGCCCGTGGCGGTCAGCAGACCGGACAGATCCGCCGAGACAGGGCCGGCCGGCTCATCGGCCAGCGAGACGTACCTGCCGCGGTGGAACAGCAGCGGCCCGCGGTCACAGTCCGCCGGACCCGCCATCAGCACCCGCCCGATGAGCAGGTCGTGATCACCAGCATCGACCCACGCCTCTAGCTCGCACGCGAACCATGCCGGAGCCCCGTCTATGAACTGGTGTCCCGTTGTTGTCGTCGTCATCGGGATGTGCTCGAACTTGTCCTCGGCCTTGCTCCCGGCCATCGCCGACACCGCCTCATCCCCCTCGCCCAGCACACTCACGGTGAAGCCCGGGCCATCCTTCAGATGCGGCAACGTGCGGGAGGTCTTCATCACCGACACCAGCACCAGGGGCGGCTCCAACGACACCCCCATGAACGACTGGCAGGTCATGCCCACCGTGCGGCCATCGGCGCTGCGGCCGGTCACCACGCACACGCCACTGGGAAAACGGCCCAGAACAGTGCGCAGTGCCCGGGTGTCGGCGAGATCAATCGTCGTGTCCATGCCCCAGGAGTACCCGCGACCCCCTCGGGCGACCGTGCCGGATTTCCGCTCACCGGAAACCACCAGTGATCCAGGACACACCGTTGGTGCACAGTGATCGTCATCAGCACCCGGCGGTCCCACCCGCCTCCACCGGAAAGGTCCCCCCGATGACCGGAACACTCATCACCGCCGACACGGTCCTCCCCGCGGTCACCGCCGACCGTGAGGCCCTCTTCGCCGAAGGACTCGAGGCCGACGAGCTCGGCAAACTGCCCGCCGCGACCGTCGCCCGCATGAAGAACGCCGGCGTGATCCGCATGCTCCAACCCCGCGAATACGGCGGGATGGAGGCCACACCGCGGCAGTTCGCCGAGACCGTCATGGGCATCGCCTCGGTCAACCCCAGCGCCGGCTGGGTCGCCGGCATCGTGGGCGTGCACCCCTGGCAGCTCGCCATGGCAGACAAGAGCGTCCAGGACGACGTGTGGGGCACCGACCCCGACACCTGGATGGCCTCGCCCTACATGCCCAACGGCGTCGCGATCCCCGTCGAGGGCGGCTACCGCATGTCCGGACGCTGGAGTTTCTCCTCCGGCACCGACCACTGCACCTGGGCCTTCCTCGGCGCCACGGCACACGACGCCGACGGCAACATGGAACTTCCGCCCCGCATGCTGCACGTCGTGATCCCCCGCACCGACTACGAAATCATCGAGGACTCCTGGGACGTCGTGGGACTGCGCGGCACCGGCTCCAAGGACCTCGTCGTGGAGGACGCGTTCATCCCGACCGAGCGAGTGATGGAATACGACCACCTCATCGACGGCTCGCAGGTGGCGCGCGCCGGACTGGAGCAGACGCTGTACCGCATGCCGTGGTCCTGCGTGTTCCCGCTCGGCATCACCGCCGCCACCGTCGGCATCAGCGAAGGGCTGCTGGCGTGCGCACGCGAGTACCTCGAGGAACGCGTCGGCGCCCAGGGCACCGCCATCAAGGACGACCCGTACGTCCTGTACCAACTGGGCGAATCCGAGGCGAAGATCTACCAGGCCCGCCAGTCGCTCATCGCCAACGCCGAGGAGATCCACGACATCGTGGACCGGGGCGACGAGGTCTCGTTCGCCCGCCGCGCCCAGGGCCGGCGCACCCAGGCCGAGGCCGCGTGGACCGCCGTCCGCGCCGTCGACAACATCTACGCCCGGTGCGGCGGAACCGCCCTGCGCATGGACAAGCCCATGCAGCGCTTCTGGCGCGACGCCCACGCCGGCCTGCACCACGCGATCCACGTGCCCAGCACCGTGTTCCACGCCTCCGCGCTGTCCAGCCTCGGCGTGGACCCCGAAGGCCCGCTCCGGGCCATGATCTGACCGCCCGGCCCCTCCTCGCACCCCACGCCCCTCACTTCACCCCCCACGCCCCGAAAGGACCCCTGACATGGGAGACATCCGCGCACTCGGCTACCTCGCCATCGACACCACCGACCTCGACCGCTGGCGAACCCTCGCCTTTGACGTCCTGGACCTGGGCGAAGGCGCCGAATCAGACGAGAACACCCTGTACCTGCGCACCGACGAACGCGCCCACCGGCTCGTCATCCGCCGCAGCGACACCGACCGGCTCACCGCCATGGGCTGGGAGGTCCGCGACGAGATCGCCCTCGACCGCGTCCGCGACTCCCTGCGTGCCCACGGGATCGAGTACCGGGACCTGTCGATCGACGAGGCGCGGGCCCGCAGAGTCGACGAGCTGATCGCACTGGACGACCCGACCGGCCAGCCGCTCGAGATCTTCCACGGCGCGGGAGTCGACCACTCGGCCGTGTCCACCAGGTACCGGACCGAGTTCGTCACCGACGAGTTCGGCCTGGGACACATCGTCGTGCCCTCCACCGACCACGAGGCGACCATCGCCTTCTACCGCGACGTGCTGGGCTTCCACACCCGCGGCGCGTTCCCGTTCCCCCCGGCCCCCGGCATGCCGCCGCTGCGCATCCAGTTCAT
>DWWG01000183.1 GCA_019119875.1 Candidatus Dietzia intestinigallinarum
GCGACCGGACTGATGTTCAGCTCGGGTGCCGCCTGCGCGGGCGCGCCGCCGGTCACGACGCCCGTCGAGCTGAGCGGTGACGCGTTGGAGACCGCGCCGCTGCTCATCAACTCGGTCGACGACCCGCAGACCCCTCTGCACGGGGCCCACGCGCTCGCGGACCGCATGGGTGCGCATGTGATCACGGTCGACGGTGGCGATCACGGTCAGGTGGCCAAGGGGAACCAGGTTGTCGACGACGCCGTGGTCGAGTATCTGCGCACCGGCGACACCGACGTCACACACGCCCCGGCGCCGCCGATGCCCGCCGCGGGGTGACCGCGCCGAGCCGGGCACCGCGGCGGTCCGGCCGCGGGGTCCCGCTCAACCGTTGACCAGCCCGCCGTCGACGATGAGGTTCTGCCCCGTCACCGCCCGCGACCACGGGGAGGCGAAGAACAGCACCGCGTCGGCGAGTTCGGGCGGGGAGATGGCCCGGCGCAGCGGCGTGCTCGAGGCGATCAGGTCGAAGACCTCTGCGGGTGTCGCGGCGCTGGCGTCCGTGTGGCGCAGCAGCCCGCCGGAGACCATGTTGACCGTGATGTTCTCGGGCCCGAGATCGGCGGCCAACGTGCGGGTCAGCGAGAGCGCTGCCGCCTTGGCGGCGGTGTAGTCGTGATACGGCACCACGGGATCCTGGAACAGGTTGGTGCCGATGGTCACGATCCGCCCGACGCCCGCCTCGCGCATGCCGGGCAGCGTCGCCCTGGTCGTGGCGAGCGTCGCCTTGACCGCGCCGCGGAACTGGCCGTCGAAGCGCTCCCAGGTGATCGTTTCGGGGGTGGGCCGGGCGTCGCCGTCGAACCGGAAATCCGCCAGCGCGTTGTTGACGACCGTGGTGACGGGTGCGCCGAAGTGGGTGCGGGCGGACTCGACGAGGGCCGCCACCTCGTCGTCGTCGGTGACGTCGGCACGGATCGCGACCGCGCGATCGTCCCCGAGTTCGGCAACCAGGCGTGCGGCGGCGTCGGAGCTGCGCCGGTAGTTGACGACGACGCGCGCGCCCTCGCGCGCGAACGCCCGGACGATCTCGACCCCGAGGCCCCGGGCTCCCCCGGTGACCAGGACGATCTGCTCATCGATGCGCATGGTTCTCGCTTCCCGGCAGTCCCCACGCGGGCGCGATACGTGGTGCCGGCAGCTCAGCGGGCGCAGAGCGCCCGTGCAGTTCCCGGGGACCGGCGCCCGCGGGCGCCGTATCGACATTCCTTCGCTAGAACTACCCAGATCAGGTTCGGCGGGTGTGTTCTCAGCTGCCCGGTTGGGCAGCGCCCCGTGTCGTGCCCGAGCACAGCCTCCCCCGGTCCTGCCGGGACTGGCGTGGCGGGCGGCGCGTGCCGGCTCTGAGCTGTCGACCTCAGTCCACCCGGCCGGCCGGCCCCCATGAGGCGACCCAGACCGCCCGGAGGCTGTCTAGGGTGCGCTGCGATTCTGCCGACGATGGCCGGCGGCGACATCGCGGTCCATCTGCTCCGCGAGCTGCCGGTTGAGCTCGTCATCCAGTGCGTCCCATTTGGCGCGGAGCGTGCGGTCGTACCCGGTGGCCTGCAGTCCTGCCACGATCACGCGGGACCTCCGGACCCACACCGAGTGCGAGACCACGAAGAGACGGTCGAAGTAGTCCGCGTGTGATTCGCCCGCGAGGCGGTGATAGCTGCCGATCGCCTCGTCCCATTCTCTCCACACCGTGCTGACCAGCTCGGAGAGAACCTCGTCCTTGGACTCGAAGTAGAAATAGAAATTCGGCCGCTTGATGCCGGCGGCCTCGGTGATGTCCTTGACGGAGATCTCCATGACCGGGATCTCGCCGAGGAGACGTTCGAGGGCGTCAAGGATGGACTGCCGCTGGATCTCACCGCGGGGGACCCTCCTGCGCCGCCCGCCACCGGGGGCGCGACGGGGACGCCGTCCGAGTCGATCGCGGTCGCTGCCGCGGCCGCGGCCGCCGGAGATCTCCCAGTCTGCATGGTCCACCCTCGCTTCCCTCTCGGCCGCGCCCGAGGACGACCCGCGCGTGGCCACTGTCTGACCATCAGACCAGACAGCGGCCACGTGCGGGCGCCACACCCCGGTCCGTACCGGCCGGTCGGCGCCGAGAACCTTCAGACCACCGGCGCGGAGACGCGGGCCGGCTCGAGGATCAGCCCCTCGAACCTCCCGTCGTTCCACCAGTCCTCGATCATGTTCCAGAAGTCGATTTCGGAGGAGTTCTAGACGTCCATGAACACGGCCTTGGACACGTCGCCCTGGCCGTTGTAGTAGCCGGGGGTGCAGGCTCCCCAGTAGGCCATCCGGGGTTCGTTGGAGCGTCGCACCTCCGCCACCCAGTCGGTCTGGGCCTCGAGGGTCGGCTCGAGCGTGCCCAGGTCGTTGTCCAGCAGGTGCTTGATGATCCGGGCGGAGTGCCTCGACTTGCGGTCGAGCATGTAGACGAAGTTGACGAAGTACGCGGTCTGCGTCATGCCCAGCTCCACGAAGTTGGGGAAGCCGTGCGTGAAGAAGCCGTGGAAGGTCTTGGCCCCGTCGGAGAAGTACTCCTGCAGCGACAGGCCGTCGCGACCGATCACGTCGTAGCCGTAGATCCCGGCGGGGCCGGAGCCGGTCTCGAACCCGGTGGCAAAGACGATGCAGTCCACCTCGTAGTGCTCGCCCGCCACGACGATCCCTTCCTCTGTGATCCCGTCGATCCCCGTCGGCGACGCCGCGAGGGTCACGTTGGACCGGTTGAACGTGTCCAGGTACTCGTCGTTGAAGCACGGCCGCTTGCACATGTAGCCGAACCACGGCTTGAGGCTGTCCGCCACGGCCGGGTCGGTGACGATCGAGTCGACGCGCTCGTGGGCGCTCATGAGCTGTTGCATGTCGGCCACCTCGGCCACGACGGCCTGGTCGGCGGGGGGCAGGTCCGCCACGGGCGTGTCCACGAGGTGCTGCCCGCTCAGGGCCGGGAACAGGTGCGTCCAGCCGTCGTCGACGTGGTTGCCCTCGCCCGCGTGTCCGGCCGGGACCTCGCGCAACTCGTCGTCGACGATCTTGATCTGTTGCCCCGGCAGTGCCAGTCCGACGGTGCCCGCCTTGCGGGGCCCGTCGAGCGGGTTGATGGCGGATGCGCAG
>DWWG01000184.1 GCA_019119875.1 Candidatus Dietzia intestinigallinarum
ATCCGCACAGCTAGCGAGCGTCGGCGGTGTCGATGTTGTTATATCACCAGTAACATTAGGGATCATTGAACGTGTTTCTGTGTGGCGTAAATCACGTCGGAGTGAACGGCTGTGCCGACCTCGAGGTGGGCGGGCTGGCCGCGTCTCAGTGCTCCAGATCGGCGAGCATCGTGCCCTTGGGGGTCAGGTGGAAGGTCACGAACGCGAACACCACGAGGATCAGCCCGCCGATGAGCCCGGCCACTCCCAGCCCGGAGGTGAACGCCTCGCCGGCGCGAGCGGCCAGCGCGGGCAACTGTGCGGCGTCGGCCACCGCGACGGCTCCGCCGAGCGAGTCCCGGGCCGCTTCGACGGCCTCCGGACCCAGCACCAGTGCGTCCGCCGGCGTGCCGAGCTCCCTCCGATAGAGGAACGAGGCCAGCGACCCCAGGATCGCGATCCCCAACACGGCGCCCAGCTCATATGCGGTGTCCTCCATGGCGGCGGCGTTGCCGGCCTTGGAGCGGGGCACGCCGCCCATGATCATCGACGACGCCAGCGCCAACGCACCGATGCCGGCCCCGATCAGTGCGAGGGCGACGAACACCGAGATCAGGCTGAGGGACTCTCCCCGGACACCGAGCGAGAGCATCCCCGCGCCGGCGATGAACAGGGCCCCGAAGATCGTCGTCCGCATACCGATGCGCTCCGAGACCACGGGCGCGAGCAGAGAGGTGACGGCGGCGGCCAGCGCCAGTGGCATGAGCTGCAGTCCGGACTGAAATGCGGTCGCGCCGTTGACGAGCTGCAGCCACTGGGCGAGCAGCAACAGCCCGGCGGACATGGAGAAACTCGCGATGAGCGCGGCCAGAACGCCCGCCGAGAAGATGCGGTGACGGAACATCGACACATCCAGCAGGGGAGAGTCGGACCGGAGACACCGTCGCACGAACCAGGCCAGCGCCCCGACGCCCACGGCGAAGCCGATCCACGCCGGGAGATAGGCCATCGACGCCTCCTCGCTGAACTTCTTGACCGCCCAGATCGTGGTGGACATCCCGACCAGCGTCAGGGCGGCGCCGACGGGATCCCACGGCCCGGGCTCGGGAACACGTGACTCGGGCACGGTGACGATGGCGCTGGCAATAGCGACGACCATCATCGGCACGCTCACCAGGAACGCGGCCTGCCAGTGGAAACGCTCGAGCAGGAAGCCTCCGAGCAGCGGGCCCACTGCCGCGCCGATCCCGGCGACAGCGGCCCACACGGCCAGGGCGGTCGCCCGCTCGCGGGTGTCGGTGAAGGTCACGCGCAGCAGCGACAGGGTGGACGGCATGACCATGGCCGCGCCGACGCCGAGCAGGATCCGCAGCGCGATCACGAAACCGGGGGAGTGGGCGAGAAGCACCAGCACCGACGCCAGCGCGATGAGGACGTAGCCCAGCATGAGCATGCGCTTGCGTCCCCAGCGGTCGGCGATCGACGACATGGATATGAGAAGACCGGTCATGACCAGCGAGTACACGTCGATGATCCACAGCTGCTGCGAGGCGGTGGGCTGCAGATCCGCGGCCATCTGCGGGATCGCCACGTTGAGGATCGTCATGTCCGTGGTGATGGCGAGCAGGGAGAACGTCAGCGTGCACAGGGCCAGCCACCGACGAGCCGGATCGTAGGACCCCACGATGTGCGGGTCGGCCCGCAAGTCGCTGGGGGCGGCGGCGGTGGGATCGCTCACGGTGTCGGGCCCTCGTCTGTCAGGTCGGAGTTCGACGCGTCGTCGTCGGGAAGGGTGGCCAGCGCGCGGATGACCGCCTCCAGTCGAGTGCTGGTGGGAGGGGTTCCCGTGAGCGCGGTGTGGATCCCGGCCCCGTCAAGACACATGGTCATCACCTCCGAGGAGGCGCTGCCGAAGTAGGGGGTCAGGATCTCGGTCAGCCCGGTGAACCAGCGCAGGCTGAGCTCGCGCAGGTCCTCCTCGAACAGGCCCGCGTATGCCAGTGAGCACTCGGCGAGGACGGCGCCGCGGTCCCGGAAGCCCTCGGCCGCGGCGGTGGCCAGGTAGGACGCCGGGTCCGGGGCGTCCACGAGCCCGCGCCGGATCTCCTCCAGATCGTCCTCCACCTCGGCGGCCAGGTACTCGAGTGCGTGCCGGCGCAGGTCGTCGATCGTCGAGAAATACCGGGTGGTGGTGCCGACGGCGACGCCGGCCCGTGCTGCGACCGCGCGGTGGGTCAGCGCACCGACGCCGGCCTCGGCGATCAACTCGGCAGCCGCGCGACCGATGTCACGGATCCGCTGCTCGGGATCGCGGGTGCGTCCGGCCTTGCTCACGGGGTCTCCTCCACAGTGCCGTACAGACGACAAGATACTGTACAAATGTACGCGTACAAATGTACACTAATGCTATGCCGACGCGGAATCGGCGGACTCACCTGGTAGGACTGTCTTCCGTGAAGGAACTCTCGAGTACGCGCCTCCGTGCCTGGGCAGCAGCGGCACTGATCGCCTACGGAGCCGTGGTGGTGGCGCTGAGCATGCTCAAGGCCTTCTTCGTGATCGGCATGCTCTGGCGAACCGAAGCCCAGCGCAACCGCTCGATCGAATGGGAGCCGTTCGCCCTCTACCGGAACTCGACCACCTGGTTCGGGCCCCTGTTCGACTACCTCGGCAATATGGCCTTCTTCGTCCCGGTGGGAGTCCTGTTGTTCATCCTGCTGGAGCATCGCAGGCGGGCGATGGCCCTCGTCGTCGTCGTCGCAGCGTTGTCCAGCGCCACCGTCGAAACCCTCCAGTACCTCTTCGCCCTGGGACACTCGGACGTCTCCGACCTGCTGTTCAACACCCTCGGTGCCCTCGTCGGCGCCGTGATAGCGCACCTGGGCGGACGCCGGCTCCACCCGCTGTGGATCGGTCTCGCCCTGACCACCGCCGCGGTGTTCGCCGTCCTGGTGATCCTCGGCCCGCGGCTCGGGGACCCGGACAAGGTCGTGGACGTGGCGCGGCCCGCCCGGACGGCAGGGATCCCCGAGGCGACGGCGGTGGCGCCGCCGAAATGACCGCCGCCCGGTCGGGCGAGATCAGGCGGCCGCCGGCGCCCCCTCTGCGCGACCGTAGCGACCCGCCAGCCACGCGCAGACGATCAGCTGGATCTGGTGGAAGATCATCAGCGGCAACACCAACAGTCCCAACGGTTGACCCACGAACAACACCGCCGCCATCGGCAGGCCCGTGGCCAGCGACTTCTTGGAACCGCAGAACTGCACCACGCGCTTGTCGCGCTCGTCGAACCCGAGCGCGCGGGAAGCCAGCTCCGTCAGACCCAGCACCACCGCCAGCAACACGCAGCACGCCACCACCACCACGGCCAGCTGCGGCACGCCGATCATGGACCAGATCCCCTCGGCCACCCCCTCGGAGAACGCGGCGTAGACAACGAGCACGATCACCGTCTTGTCGAACAGGGCCAGGCGCTTGATCCTCGAGGTGATCGGCAGGATCCGATCGCGGAAGACCTGACCGAGAATGAACGGCAGCAACAGCTGCAGCGCGATCGTGCCGACCGACCCCCACGTGATGGTCACCGAGCCGTCCGGCGTCATGAGCGCGAACACCAGCAGCGGCGTGATGAACACACCCAACAGGTTGGACACCGACGCCGACACCACCGCCGCGCTCACATGCCCCCGCGCGATCGCCACGAACGTGATCGACGACTGCACCGTCGACGGCACCAGCGTCAGGAACAAGAACCCCGCCGCCAACGACGCGCCGAGCACCGGGGCCAGCACCCACTGCCCGAGCAGGCCGAGCAGCGGGAACAGGACGAACGTCGCGCCGAGCACCACCGAATGCAGCCGCCAGTGCCGCAGTCCCGCACGCAGCTCCCGCGGCTCGAGACGGGCACCGTAGAGGAAGAACAGCACGGCGATACCGATCGACGTGACCCGGTCCAGCGCCACCGCCGCGCCCCCGGTGGCGGGGAGGAACGCGGCCACGATCACCGCGGCGAGGATCGCCAGGATGAACGGTTCGATCCGCAGACGGCGCAGAATGTCCATGGACTCCATTGCACCACCCCGCATCCCCGGCGCCCGCACGGCACCGCCCGGGCTCCCGCACCGCCTCGGCGACGCCGCCCGCCGGATAGGCTCGAACACATGACGGACACCGGCGGTTCGGGGTGGCGGCCCAAGATTCTCAGGGACGGTCAGGAACCGGACCCGCGGTTCACGCTCGCCAACGAGCGCACGTTCCTGGCGTGGATCCGCACGAGCCTGGGGCTGACAGCCGGCGCGGTGGCGCTGGAGGCGTTCGCCGGTGAGGAGATCCCGGAGATCATCCGGACCCCGGTCGCCTGCATCCTGCTGGTGCTCGCGGCGGTGTTGGCGATCGTGGCGTTCCGCCGGTGGATCCGCATCGAGTTCGCCATGCGCCACTCCCAGCCGCTGCCCATGCCGCAGGCGTCGATCCTGCTGGTGTTGGGGATCTCGATCGGCGCCGTGGTGCTGATCGTCGCGATCCTCAGCGGCACGTTCACGTGACCGCGCCCCGTCCGCGCCGGATCGGCGTCCAGCCGTCCGCGATCCCGCCGGACGCGGGCCTGCAGTCCGAACGGACCAGCCTGTCGTGGGCCCGCACGTGGGCCGTGGTGGGGGCGAACATCATCCTCGTGGCCAAGCTAGTGGGGGAGCTCTCGTGGCTGTGGGCGGCCGTGTTCTCCCTGCTCACCGTGGTGCCGCTGCTCGCGCTGCTCCGGGTGCAGCGTGGGCACGAGCGACGCGTGGGCCGGTTCGTCCGCGGCCGCGAGGTCCAGCAGACGCAGGCGCTCTACAACGTGGGGCTGGTCGTGATGGTGGTCGTGCTGGCCGGGTGCGGGCTCGCGGCGGTGCTGGTCAAGGCGCTGGCCTGACGGGCTACCGGTTCGCGGCGGCCTCGCGCCCCAGTTCCGCGAGGGTCTGGTCGATCTGGTGCGCCAGCGCGTCGTCCATCTTCACCACGCGCGACAGCGCCCGCATCAGCGCGCCCCGCTGCCCGGTCATCCGCCAGGTGACCTCGGTGCGGCCGCCCTCGAGCGGCTCGAGAGTGATGACCGTGGGGTTGGTGGCCTTGAACGGTTTGAGGAATCGCAGGTCGATCACCACCTGCCGGCCTGCGGACGCGTCGATGATCTCCATGGAACCGGCGCCGGCCCTGGCGTTGCCGGACCACGCGTAGTGGGCGCCCACGCCGCGTTCGGCGCCGGTGAAGCTGCGCTGCATGTCCGGGTCGATCTGTTCCCAGACGGACCAGTTCCGCCAGTGTCGGAAGTCCTCGAGCTGGGTGAACACCGCCGGGGCAGGGGCGTCGACGACGGCCGTGCGGGTGATCGAGAACGCTGCGCTCATGCGCCAGATCCTACGGCGGGCGGGGGCTCGAGCTCGAGGTCTCCGGCGGGAGGTGTCGGTCAGTGCCGGAAATCCGCTCCTCGCCGTGAACACGCGCCCCCGCCGAAGCGCGTGCGGGAGTGCAGGGACGGGAGCGGATCTGCCCTGGGGCGCAGGGTCGGGAGCGGATCTGTCTCGGGGCGCGGGGTCGGCGTCAGTGGTCGGCGGTCTCGGACTCGCACATGC
>DWWG01000025.1 GCA_019119875.1 Candidatus Dietzia intestinigallinarum
GAGGTGCCGGGGTAGGCGCGGGGGAGCCAGCCGTGGACGGGGACCGCGCCGGCCTTGATGCACAGGGCCATCACGACGATCCCCAGCGCCGCCGCGACGCGCCCGTCCTCGCTCGCCGCTCCCGCCAGGGCCGCGATGTTGACGGCGCCGGCGGAGGCGTAGACGAACCCCACGCCGGCGAGCAGCACGGTCGAGGTGAGGAGGTTGACCACCACGAACAGCCGTCCGACGCCCAGCCTGCGCCAGCCGCCGGTCATGGCGATGAGCGCGTACGAGGGCAGCAGCATGACCTCGACAAAGACGAAGAGGTTGAACAGGTCGCCGGTGAGCAGTGCCCCGTTGGCGCCGGCCAGCAGGAGCAGGGCCAGGGGGGCGAAGTAGCGAGACCGGGCGAATTCCCCGGTCAGGTCGCAGAACACGAGTGAGAGCGTGGCCACCACGCCGGTGGCGACGAGCATGAGCGCGGTGAACGAGTCGGAGACCATCGGGATGGCCACGCCGGGGATGAACGCGCCGACCTGCGTGGCCACGACGGGCTCGCTGTGATGACGCACGAGCAGGCCGATCCCCGCGGCGGCGGTGACGGCCGGGACGAGCAGGCTCAGGAGGCGGCCGACGACGCGCCACGGTGACATGGCCGCGATCGCCGCGGCCATGACCGGGCCGGCGGCCAGCAGGGGCAGCAGCAGCGCGGTCACGCGTCACCCTCCTGACCTGCGATGGTGCGGTGGCGGGCGGTGGAGTGCCCGGCCGCCGAGGGCTCGGCTCCTGCGGGGCCGGGGTCCGCGGGTGGGCCCTGGCCGGTGTCGGGTATCCGGTGGGTGTCGTCGTCCCGACTGACGACCGCGAGCGACAGCATGAACACCGTGACGGCCAGTGTGATGACGATCGCGGTGAGCACGAACGCCTGGGGGAGCGGGTCCGCGGAGACCTCGACGGCGTTGACGTCCGCCAGCGGTTCGCGGCGCCACGCCGAGACCCCGGCGGTGAGCAGCATGAGGTTGACGGCGTGGCTGAACAGTCCGAGGCCAAAGACGACGCGGACCATGCCGCGCTGCATCATCAGGTAGACGCCGCCGCCGGTCAGGACGCCGATCATGATCGCGAGGGTCATCGGCTGACCTCCTCGGTCTGGTCGGTTCCGGGCACGGCGTCGACAGCCGTGCCGCTCGCTCCGAGGGTGTTGAAGGCGGTCATGACCAGGCCGAGCACGCCGCAGAAGACGCCGAGGTCGAAGATCAGTGCACTGGTGACGTGCTGGCCGAGGAGGTACCAGTGGGCGGGCTCGAGGAACTCGCCGAGCGCGTAGCCGCCCACTCCCGTGAGGCCGGCGAGGATGAGGCCGCCGCCGATCAGGGCGACCGGGGTGGACGGCCTGCTCACGGGCGAGTCCGATTCACGGGACAGGTAGTAGAGGGCGAAGGCGCAGGACGCGACGAGTGCGGCGATGAACCCACCGCCCGGTTCGTTGTGACCGCGCCACAGCAGCACCACCGACACCACGGCGAGGACGGGGGTGACCCCGCGCGACAGCAGCCGGAGCGGGACGGTGTTGCGGACCGGGTCCACCAGCGCGTCGAAACCCTCGCCGGTGGCGCGGCGGGCGCCGGGCAGGAAGTCGTCGTCCTGGGTGTCGACGGTCTCGTTGCCGGCACGGGACCGGACCGAGCCGAGGACCGCCAGGATCGCGATCCCGGCCACGCCGAGGACCGAGACCTCGCCGAAGGTGTCGAGGGCACGGAACTCCACGAGGATCGTGTTGACCACGTTGGCGCCGCCGGTGATCTCCGGGCCGTTCTCGAGTAGATACATGCCGATCGGGGAGCGCTCGCGGCGGCCGGTGAACACGAGCACGGCCGCGGTGGAGGCGAGGCCGGAGGCCACACCCAGCACGATGGCCGCGTTGCGGCGGGCGCGGGTGGGCCTGATGAAACCCTTCGGGAGCCGGCGCAGCACGAGCATGAACACGATGATGGTCAGCGCCTCGACCAGCAGCTGCGTCAGGCCGACGTCCGGGGCTCCGAGGCCGAAGATCTGGATGGTCACCGCGATCCCGACGGCCGAGAGCAGGACGACGGCCGCCAGCCGTGAGCGCGCCGTGCACAATCCGACGACGGACACCACCACGACGATCAGCAACACCACGTCGATCGTGCGGTTGAGGTTCCCCAGCTGTGGCGGCAGCGTGGCCCCCGTGGCCAGGGCCCAGATCCCGAGCCCGGCCCCGTAGACGCAGGCGGTGGCGATGAGCGCGCCGGCGTGCCGGGCCGGGGAGTCGGAGGCGGTGGGCCGCAGCAGCGCCCGGCCTGCGCTGACGGTGCCGCGCATCATCGACTCGAGCACGGCCGCGCCGGTGAAGGGCAGCAGTTCGCGGTCCAGCGCCCTGTCCACGATCCGGCGCTGCCAGACGAGCAGGGCGCCGACGGCCAGGATGAGTGCGGTGAGCCCGAGCTCGAGCGTGAACCCGTGCCACAGGGCCAGGTGCGGGTCGAAGTCGAGCTCCGCCTCGTCGACGCCGGGCGGCAGGGCTTTGTAGACGGTGTGACCGGGGTGGATCGGCTGCCACCCGAACGGCCCGGCGGCGGCTCGGGCGATCGCGGCCATGGGCGCGTCGAGCACTCCCACGACCAGCGCGAGCGGCAGGCCGATGACGGCGGGCAGGGCGGCCGGAAGCCACAGCTGCACCGGCGCCTCGTGCACGTTCGCGGCGTCCGGAACGTCCGGCCGGTCAGCGGAGGCTGCCCGCGGGGCGCGCTGGTACAGACCGAGGAAGCCGCCCGTGATGATGCGGGCGCAGTAGAGGAAGGTGAGGATCGCGCCGATCACCGCCGCGGCCAGCAGCACGGTCACGGCGACGGTGTTGCCGCCGGCGGCCTCGCCGAACGCGGTGAGCATGGACTCCTTGGACACGAAACCCAGCGTGGGCGGGATGCCGGCCATGGCCGCCGCCCCCAGGACCGTGGCGCCGAAGGTCCACGGCATGCGCCGCCAGATCGGGCCGAGGTCGCGGATGTCGCGCGAGCCGGCCTCGTGGTCCACAACGCCGACCAGCATGAACAGTCCCGACTTGAACAGGGCGTGCGCGAGGGTGTGCAGCGCGGCGGCGGCGAGCGCGGCCTGGGTGCCGATCCCGATGGTGGCGATGATCCAGCCGAGCTGGCTGACCGTCGAGTACGCCATGAGCTGCTTGAGGTCGGTCTTCTGCAGCGCGAACAGTGCAGCCATGACCGCCGTACTCATGCCGACGGTCACGAGCAGGACGTTCCACACCGCCACGTCGTGGAAGACCGGCGAGAAACGCATGAGCAGGAAGATGCCGGCCTTGACCACGGCGGCGGCGTGCAGGTACGCGCTGACCGGGGTGATCGCGGCCATCGCGTCCGGCAGCCAGAAGTGGAAAGGGAACTGCGCCGACTTGGTGAATGCGGCCACCGCCACCAGCACGGCGATCGCCGCTGTGAAGGTCGGATCGGTGGACCACACGTTGTGAACCAGGGCCCCCGAGATCGACGTGGCGCCGGTCCGCAGCCAGATGGCCACCACCGCGGCCAGCAGCACCAGCCCACCGATGAACGTCACGACCAGCGTGCGCAACGCCGACGAGTAGGCCTTGCGCCCCGAGTTGGCGATGAGCGCGAACGACGCCAGCGACGTGAGTTCCCAACAGATGAAGAGCAGGATCAGCGAGTCGGTGAGCACCAGCCCCAGCATCGACACCGTGAACAGCGTCATGAGCTGGTAGAAGCCGTAGTGCTGCGGTCCGCGGCGCCCACCACCGGAGCCACTGCCACCGGGGCCGCCACCACCGGATCCGCCGCCGGCGTGGCCGAGCTCGGCGCGCCCGGGCAGGTAGGAGGTCGAGTAGATCAGGACGATAGCCCCGATCACCAGCGCGAGCATCGCGAAGAACAACCCGGTGGGGTCGGCGAACAGATCCAGGGTCCAGTTCCGGGCGGGCACCCACGGTATGCGCACCACCTCGGTCGGTGTCCCGTGCAGCGCCAACGAGATCGGCGACGCCAGCGCAACCGCCCCGAGGAGGTAGAGCACCGCCAGGGGCCATCCCGCGCCCCGCCCGAGCAGCCGGGTGAGCGGCCAGGCCAACAGCGTGGCCAGTCCGGCTGCGGAGATCGCGAGGATGGGGCTCATGGCTCCTTCCTGCGGCCGCGGCACGCTGGGGTCGAACACTGCGAGGGGCAGCCGAGGGCGGACACGTGCGTCACATCCGAGCGCGCGCCCGCGTGTGATCTGTCGTGCAGGAGTTTAACAATCCGCTCGGACAGCGATTCAGGGGGCATGCCGGGTGACCTGCAGGAACGTGGATGCCCAGCGGATACGCTACGCGCATGAGCCCCTCGGATAAGCCCACGCCCGAGCCGTCCGCGAGCCCGTCTCCGCCCCCTGGAGCGACCGCCGGTCCGGGCACGCTCCGCAGACTCGTCGGCCTGGTCCTCATCGTGATCCCCCTCGCCCTGGCCGCACTGTGGGCGGTGGTGGGGCCGGCCCCCGAGCACGACGAGGCCGCCACCCGCTCGGGCGGGCCCGTGCAGTCGGCGCTCTCGGAGGCCTCGGCCAACTCGTCCTTCACGGTCGCCGGCGCCGACCAGCTGCGCGACGGGTCCGCCGAACTCGCCGACGGCGCCGACCAGCTGCGCGACGGCTCCGCCGAGCTCGCCTCCGGGATGGAGCAGCTCCAGAACGGGATGGGTCAGGCCGGCACGGGCGCCGACGAACTCGCGGGCGGCGTGGACCAGCTGGTCGGCGCGGTCCGCGGGGTGGCCGTGATCCAGGGCCAGGTCCTCACCGCGATCGACGACGCGGTCGGCCGGCTCCGGGGCGATTCCCCCGAGACGGTCCGCGCGCGCGAGGCGCTGCTCGGGCTCAAGCAACAGCTCGAGACCCAGGGGATGAACCAGGACATGCTTGCCGACCTCGACAGGCTCTCCGGCGGCGCGAACGAACTCGCCCGCCAACTCTCCGCGCCCGGCGCCCCCCTGCGTGACGGCATCTACGAGGCGACCCGCGGCTCCCGCGAACTCGCCACCGGCGCTGACACTCTCGCGGACGCCACCGGCACCCTCCGCGACGGCGCGGGCAGCGTCGCCGACTCCGCCGGCCGCACCCAGGACGCGATCGGCAAGACCGGCCGCGCGCTGGCCGCCGAGCAGGGGGACGCCGGGATCGAGGCCGCCGAAGCCGCGCAGGACTCCCAGCGTCGCACCTCGGCGGGGATCCTGGGCGTGGCCGCGGCCGCCGTCCTCGGTGCGCTGCTCGTCCAGCTCGTCCGCCGGCCGGACTCCCCGCTCCCCCCGCAGGTCCTGGCGCTGGTGGTGCTCACCGCGGGCCTGTCGGCGTGGGTGCTGGCCACCGCGGAGGCGCCGTCCGTGGCGTCTGCGGTCGCCGTCGTCGCGGTGGTGGGTCTCGTCGTCGTCGCCTCGTCCCTGCTCTGGCGCGCCCTCACCGCGGTGCTGGGGGCCTGGCCGGGGCGGATCGTCGCGGTGCTCCTCGCGGCGGCGTCGGCGGGCGTGGCGTGGTGGGTGTGGGTCGCGGGCGGCGCGCCGTCGGCGGTGGTCACGGTCACCTCGGCGACGACGACGGGGCAGGCCACCGCAGCCCTGGACGCCCTCCTGCTGGCCGGCTCGAGCTCGGTCGTGTGGACGGCGGCCGCGGTGCTGGTGGCGGTGGGCGTGTGTTCCGGACTGGC
>DWWG01000185.1 GCA_019119875.1 Candidatus Dietzia intestinigallinarum
CGGGATGTCGGGAGCCCACTCGGTGCCGTCGGTCGAGATGGTGCCGTCGATCTCGAGGCCGGCGTCGTTGGTGAGGACGGCCTCGGTGATGGTGCCGTTCTCGACCGAGGCCGACACGCCGTCCCGGATCTCGACGTCCGTCGCCCCGTCGGCCGGGGTCACGGTGAGCTCCGCGGGGGCGGGCGCGTCCGAGGTCTCCACGCCCGGGGTGGTCTCGCCCGCAGATCCGGTCGGTACCGGGACCGTGCACCCGGTCACGACGAGGACCAGGGCGAACAGTGCCGCCAGGAGGGTGAGGGGGAGCAGCACCTCCGGACGTGTGCGACTCCCTGAACGGGACATGGGCATGCAGAACTCCGTAGACAATCTCGCGCGGGAAACGGTGGGGCCGGCCGATGAGTACCGGCTTATGTGAACATGATGCCTGCCCGGTCCGACACGGGACGACTCCGAAGCGGGCCCGGCGGCGTGTCGTTGTGGAGTTGTGACCGTCCCGGTCGCGCACACTCCACAAGCTGTGACGTGGATCTCAGTGGCGTGCCGGCCGGTCCGGGCAGCGGTCCGACCCCGGAGCCGTGCGGTGCGGGCTCTCCACGGCCGGCGAGCTTAATCCGGGTTTCTTCGCCGCTGTGCGCCCCGCGCCCGCGACCGCGGGGTAGAAACGGGCCATGGATATCGACAAACCAGTGACCATCATCGGCGGGCACGGCAAGGTGGCCCTGCGTGCGGCCCGGATCCTGTCGGACTCGGGCGTCGACGTGTACTCGGTGATCCGCGACCCCGATCACGCCGGGGACGTGCGCGCGGCCGGGGCCACCCCGGTGGTGGCCGATGTGGAGAAGATCGACGACGACGAGTTCCGCGAAGTCCTGCGGGGCAGTGGCGCGGTGGTCTGGTCCGCCGGCGCCGGGGGCGGCAACCCGACGCGGACGTACGCCGTCGATCGCGACGCGGCCATCCGCTCGATGGACGCCTGCGTGGCAGAGGGCGTCGAGCGCTACGTGATGGTCTCGTACGACGGCGCCGGCCCGGATCACGGTGTCCCGGAGGACAACTCGTTCTTCCCGTACGCCGAGGCCAAGGCGGCGGCGGACGCGCATCTGCGCGGAACGGACCTGCACTGGACGATCCTCGGTCCGGGCGCCCTCACCGATGAGCCCGGCGGCATGACGATCGGCGTGGGTGCGGGCAAGCGTGAGGACCGTCGGACGAGTCGCGACGCGGTGGCCGAGGTGATCGCGGCGGTGCTGCGCCGGCCGGACACCATCGGACGGACGATCGACTTCTCCGACGGCGACACCCGGATCGGCGAGGCGCTGACCCGGGAGTGACCCGGCGTCCGGACGCCCCCGGAAACCGTGATCGCACAGGGTGCCCATCGGGCGAGTGCGGGGTTATCCTCCACGGGTGAAGATCCTGCTGGGCGGTTCGTGGATCACGGTGATCTGCGCCCTGCTCACGGCACTGTGGAGCGTTCCGCAGCTGCTGACGGAGGGCACCGTCACGCTCAGCACCCACCCGCTGTTCGCGGTGTTGTTCCTGTTCCCGGCCCAGATCGGTGTGCCGGTGAGCCTGCTGGTGGCGCTGAATTCCGTGATGCTGGCGTTTCGTCGTCGGCTCGCCACCGTCCCCCGGAGGCTCCTGGGCGGAGGACAGATCCTCACGGTGGTCCTGCTCGGCATCTGCGCGCTGCTGCTGTTGTTGCCCACCGCGTTCGGCCGGGAGTTCATCGCCATGGCGTTGGCGTTCCAGGTCGGCCAGGTGGTCGTGGCCATGGGACTGGTGTCGCGCCTGTGGCAGCAGCGGACTCTGCGCCGCGCCCACGAGGCCGCGCAGGCGCGCTGACCGGCTGACGGGTGTCGGCGGCGGCTGACAGTATGGACCGCATGCGCGCAATCCACATCTCCAGCCACGACGGTCCCGCGGCTCTCGAGGTCGTCGACATCCCCGAGCCGGATGCGGGGGCCGGTCAGGTCGTCATCGACGTCCACGCCTCGGGCGTGACCTTCCCCGAGGTCCTGCAGACCCGCGGCAGGTATCAGATCTCCCCGCCGTTGCCGTTCGTGCCGGGCTCGGAGATCGCGGGCGTGGTCCGCTCGGCGCCCGAGGGCTCGGGCCTGTCCGCCGGCGACCGGGTGTGCGCGTTCCCCGGCCTCGGGGGTTTCGCCGAGGTCGTGGCCACCGATCCGTCGCAGGTGTTCCCACTGCCGGACAACCTGACCTTCGTGCAGGGCGCCTCGGTGCCGATGAACGTGCTGACCGCGCACTTCGCGCTCGCCCACCGCGGGCGCCTGCAGCCCGGCGAGACCGTCCTGGTCCACGGGGCCGGTGGCGGAATCGGGATCGCCGCGACCCAGTTCGCCGTCGCGGTGGGGGCCCGCGTCATCGCCGTGGCCTCCACCGAAGAGAAGAGGGAGCTGGCGCTGGAGGCCGGCGCGTCGGAGGCGATCGCGCCCGAGGGGTTCAAGGACGCGGTGAAGGAGCTCACGGACGGCAGGGGCGTCGACGTCGTCGTCGACCCCGTCGGCGGGGACCGGTTCACCGACTCGATCCGTGCCCTCGGCCGGGAGGGGCGGATCCTCGTCATCGGTTTCACCGCCGGCGAGATCCCGACCGTCAAGGTCAACCGCCTGCTGCTCGGCAACAAGAGCGCCGTGGGTGTGGGCTGGGGCGAGTACTGGATGAGCACCCCCGGCTACCTGCAGGAGCAGTGGGCCGAGGTGCAGCCGCTGCTGGCCGCCGGAAAGCTCGACCCGATCGTCGGACGGGAGTTCCCGCTGGAGCGGGCCGCCGACGCGCTCGAGCTCATGGACGGCCGCGGTGCCGTCGGGAAGATCGTGCTCACCCACGGTCGGTGAGGCGGCGCGTCACCGCTTCACCGTGCTGACCTGGGGTGCCCTGCTCGGGCCGGGCAGGGCACCCCAGGTCAGAGGGGAATCCCGGTGGCCGGTTCCCCGCGCGCGACGACCGCGTCAGCCCTGAACTCCAACGTTTTTGAATAGCTGGAGTTCAGTTGGAGTTCGCGTGTCACCCCAGGTCAGGTGGCCTCGTGAACTCCAACCCGCGCGCCGACCGCGTCAGCTCTTGAGCGCCTGAAGTCGCCGGCCGGCCTCGTCGAGCACCTCGGGCCGCTTGCAGAACGCGAACCGCACCAGGTGCGACCATTCCTCGGAGTACCGGTCGGTGAACGGCGCGAACGGGACCGCCGCCACCCCGATCCGTCCCGGGAGCTCTAAACACCAGGACGCCGCGTCGGTCACCCCGAGCGGGCTCGGGTCGGCGGTCAGGAAGTAGGTACCCTGCCCGACGACGACGTCGAACCCCACACCCGTGAGGATTTCCGCCAGCTGGTCGCGCCGCGCCTGCAGGGAATGACGAAGCGAACCGATCCACTCCTGCTCGTTCCGCAGAGCGTGGGCGACACCCATCTGGAGCGGTGTCGCGCCGGTGAAGCTCATGTACTGCTTCGCGGTGCGCGTCGCCGCCACGAGGTCTGCGGGTCCGGTCACCCAGCCGACCTTCCAGCCGGTGCAGTTGAGCATCTTGCCCGCGCTGGAGATGCGCAGTGTGCGGCCGGCCATCCCCGGCAGCGTCGCGATCGAGACGTGCTCCACGCCGTCGAAGGTCAGGTGTTCATACACCTCGTCGGAGATCGCGATCGCGTCGAACTCGGTGCACAGGGCCGCGATCTGCTCCAGGTCCTCTCTCGGCAGGACGGCCCCGGTGGGATTGTGCGGCGTGTTCACCAGCACCGCCCGCGTCCGCGGGGAGAAGGCGGCCCGCAGGGATTCCGCGTCGAGGCGGTAGCGGCCGTCGGTCGGGACCATCCGCGCCGCGCGACGGGTTGCGCCGGCCATCGCGACGGTCGCGGCATAGGAGTCGTAATACGGTTCGATCACGACCACCTCGTCGTCGTGCTCCACCAGGCCCAGCACCGCTCCGGCGATCGCCTCGGTCGCGCCGACCGTCACCAGCACCTCCGTGTCGGGGTCGCGCGACAGACCGGTGTGGGCCAGCTCGAGGTCGGCGATCGCGTGACGCAGGTCGGTCACCCCGGTGCCGGGCGGGTACTGGTTGTGGCCGTCACGCATCGCCTGCGCCGCGGCCTCGATCATCGACGCCGGGCCGTCCGAATCGGGGAAGCCCTGGCCCAGATTGATCGCGTCGTGCCGCGTGGCGAGCTGCGAGACCTCGGCGAAGATCGTCGTGGCGTGCGGGGCGAGTCTGCGGACCGTCATAGGGGGAGCCTAGGGCGGTTGCCGCCGATCGTTATCACGCGGGGAGCGATACCATGGGCACTATGACCGATCCTCTCGCCGCCACCGCCGCCACCAGGGTCGGGCCGTGCACCCAGCGTCGCACGGTCCTCATGGCTCTGCCCGGGATCGTGCTCCTGCCCGGGATCGCCTCCGCGTGTGGCATGACCCCCGCTCCCGAGCCGGCGTCGACGGTGCAGCAGACCACGACCGTCCCCTCCACGACCATTGACGCCGCCGAGATCCCGGTCGGCACGGCCAAGCAGTTCGACGCCGGGGGCGAGAACGTGATCGTCGCCCAGCCCACCGAGGGCGAGTTCGTGGCCTACTCCGCGGTCTGCACCCACCAGGGGGGAAATGTGCAGGTCATCGAAGGCATGACTCTGCGCTGTCCGCTTCACGGCGCAGAGTACGACGCCACGGACGGGGCCAATACGCTCGCTCCTGCGCCGCGGCCGCTCGATGTCGTCCCGGTCACCGTCTCCGGGGACACGCTCACTCTCGGCTGACGCCCCGCCGCCCCGCCTCGGGCATCCGCTCCCGCGCATGCTCGCCCTGCCCGGCAACCGCCAACTCAGCATCCGCCTACCCGGCATCCGCTCCCGCGCATGCTCGCCCTGCGGGGATCCGCTCCTCTCCGTGAACTCCCGCACGCCCCGGCGCGGTGGCGGGAGTGCATGACCAGGAGCGGATGTTGTCGGACCGAGCAGGCGCGGGAGCGGATGCCGGGCGGAGGTACGACACGGGTCCCGGCCGTCCACCGAACCAGGTCCGGCGCCCCGAGTTGCAGCGGCTCGGACGCGGGAGTAAAGATTGAGAGCACGTTCTCAGGGCGGGGTGAGATTCCCCACCGGCGGTGATGTCACCGGTCCCGTGACCGGAGGCGAGCCCGCGAGCGCCCCGCACACGCGGCGGCACCGGATGATTCATCTGGTGCGCCACGAGCGGGGGTCAGCAGACCCGGTGTGATCCCGGGGCCGACGGTCATAGTCCGGATGGAAGAGAACAGCGCGCCACCCCGCGCGAACCGTGGTCTACCCGGCCGTGGGGAGAGGGGGTGTCGCGGCACAAGCCCTGGGCCGTCTGTGTCGAGCCCGTGAAAGGGGCACACGATGAGCCTTCTCGTCGAATTCCTCGACGCCCAGTTGATGATCGGCGGAATCCCGATCCTGTGGCGCGAGATCCTCGGAAACATCTTCGGCCTGGCCGCCGCGATCGGTGGCATGCGCCGCGTGGTGTGGGCATGGCCGGTCGGGATCGTCGGCAACCTCACTCTGCTCACCGTATTTCTCGGTGGCGTCTTCCACACGCCGCAGGACGTCGACCTCTATGGACAGGCGGGTCGGCAGGTCATGTTCCTGGCCGTGGGCGTCTACGGCTGGTGGCGTTGGTCCCGCGACAGGCGCCTCAGCGCCGCGATTCCGGGAGAGGCCCGGGCCGTCGCGGTCCGGCCGCACTGGGCCACGGGCCGCCAACGCACGGGCCTGGTGGTGGGCATGCTCGTCGGCACTCTGCTGTTCGGTTGGATCTTCTCCGAGCTCGGTTCGTGGGGTCCGTGGGCGGATGCCTGGATCTTCACCGGGTCGGTGCTGGCCACCTACGGCATGGCCCGCGGGTGGACGGAGTTCTGGCTGCTGTGGATCGCGGTCGACATCGTGGGCGTGCCGCTGTTGCTGCGGGCCGGCTATTACCCGTCGGCTGCGTTGTACCTGGTCTACGGGGCGTTCGTGGTCTGGGGCTTCGTGGTGTGGTGGCGGGTCGATCTGGCCGAGCGGGTCGACCCGGCCGAGCGTGTGGACCCGGCCGAGCGTGTGGACCGGGCTGGGCCTTCGGACCCGGCCGAGCGTGTTGCCCCGGCGGAGCGGGTCGCGGCGCGCGCCACACTGACCACGGACGACTGACCGCGGACGACTGACCGCGGACGACTGACCGCGGACGCCGAGCCGGCGATCGTGGTGGCCCGCGCCCGCCGGGGCCGACCCGGACAGCAGCCCGCCCGTCGCCGGTCAGGCTCAGCTGTCGACCCAGCTGCGGGCGTGCAGCAGCACATCCACGGCGGTGGCCTTTCCGGCCGGCCGCAGGTCGTGACGTAGCGCGACCACCTCGAGGCCCTCTGCTCCGCGGGCGAGTTCGGTGATGCCCGGCAGGACGGTCGGGTCCTGCGGGCCACCGACGCCGCGGCGGAGGTTCTCGGCGGCGTGGCCGAGGTAGACGAGATGCCCGCCGGGGCGCAGCCAGCCGCCGGCGGTGCGCAGCACGTCGACCAGGGTGTCCAGCTCCAGATGGAGGAACCCGATCACCACCAGGTCCACCTTCTGGGCGGGGTCCCAGGCGGTGGCATCGCCCACCACCCAGTCGACGCTGCCGCTGCGGCCCTCGTCGGAGTCCTTGGCCCGGGCCTGCTCGATCGCCACCTCGGAGAAGTCCACGGCCTGGACCTGCCAGCCGTGTGCGGCGAGCCACCGGGCGTGTCGACCGTCCCCGCAGGCGAGGTCGATGGCCGTGCCCACGGACAGTCCCGCGTCCTCGGCGGCGGTCACCTCGGCGACGATGCGGGCGGCGGGGGTGGTGCCCCAGACATCGGGCTGGGCCAGGTAGCGGGCGTTCCAGTCGGCTGCGTCCACGGTGGTGTCCTTTCGGTGCGGGGCTGGTCGGTACAGGGCTGGTCGGTGCGGCCCGGGCGAGCAGCGGGCGCGGGCGGCGGAAATCAGGGCCGGCGGAGCCAGCGCAGGTGTTCGGTGTAGCCCTGGAGTTCCAGTCTCCTCCACAGGACGCTGCCGGGGACGGCCTGGCTCGGGTGGCGGTCGACTGCAGCACGTTGGGCGGTGCGGTCGACGGTCAGTATGAGGTCCACCTCCGACATCGGTCGGCCGAGGAATCCGGAGTGGCCGTCGTCGTCGAGTCGTCGGCAGATCTCCTCGGGCAGGGTCCATGCCAGGACGGGGAGGTCGTGGCGGGCGGCGACCCGCACGGCGGCGTCGGTGGCGGCCACGTGGTCGGGGTGTCCGCTGATGCCGGTGGTGTCGAACGTCAGTATCGCGTCGGGGCGTGTGGCGGTGACCGCGCGCTCGACCTCGCCGTCCAGCGCGGCGGGGGCCAGGTCGGCGAGGCCGCCGTCGGGGAGTGCGCGCAGGTCGACGTCGCGGGCGCCGAGGGCGTCGGCGGCGGCGCGGAGTTCGAGTTCGCGGATCTCGGGCAGGTCGCCCTCGACGCCGTGGAGGGTCGATGCCTCGCCGCGGGTCAGGCACAGGACGTCGACGACGACGTCGGCGGCGGTGAAGGAGGAGATCACCGCACCGAGGCCGAACGATTCGTCGTCGGGGTGTGCCACCACCGCGAGGACGCGGCCCCATCCGGGTAGGGCCGACGACGACGCCGCTGCCGACGA
>DWWG01000186.1 GCA_019119875.1 Candidatus Dietzia intestinigallinarum
GAGTCGTCCGTCCAGCGCGAGACGTCGAAGTAGGCGTAGAACGCGCCGTCCGGCGGAGCCACCTCCTCGACCCCCAACTCCCCCAACCGCCGCAGCACGAGCTCACGATTGCGGGCATACCGTTCGACGTGCCCGTCGAGCTCCGCGGCCGACTCCGGACTGAATGCGGCAACGGCGGCGAACTGGGCGTCCGCAGGCGGGCAGATCGTGAGATTGCCGATCAGACGGTCGACCGGATCGCGCAGATACTCCGGCAGCAACATCCAGCCGATCCGCCAGCCGGTCATGGAGAAGTACTTGGACACCGAGCCCATCACCACCGCGTTGCGGCTGGTCTGCCAGGCGCTCGCGCACTCGCGACCATAGGTGACGCCGTGGTAGATCTCGTCGCTGACCAGCAGAGTTCCGTGCTCGTCGCACCAGCGCGCCAGCGCGGCCAGTTCACCCGAATCGATGATCGTGCCTGTCGGGTTGGCGGGACTGGCCACGATGAGCCCCGCCGGCGCGTGGCCGAGCTCCGCGGTCACGGCGTCCAATTGCGCAACGGTGGGCTGGTAGCGAGTCTCCGGGCCGCACGCGATCTCGTGCACCCTGCAGCCCAACGCCTGGAGGGTGTTGCGGTAGGCGGGATAGCCGGGACGAGCCATGACCACGGTGTCGCCGGCATCGAACGCGGCGAGGAAGAGCACGGTGAAGCCGCCGGAGGAGCCGGTGGTGACGACGACGTCGTCGGCCGTCACGTCCACCCCGTCCCGACACCGGTGGTACGTCGCGATCGCCTCCCTCAGGGGACGGATCCCCAAGGCTTCGGTATAGCCGAGGATCTCCGTGTCGAGAGCGTGATGCGCTGCCGCCAGCACCGGGCCGGGTGCCGGTGTCGAGGGCTGCCCGGCGCACAGGGAGATCACGTCGCCGTGGGTCTCCTGCCTGCGGGCCGCGGCGGCCAGGACGCTCATGACGTGGAACGGCTCGACGGCCGAGCGCCGGGAGGGCAGACGCCGGGAGGGGTCGCGGGTCACGGACATGCCCATGACGCTAGCCGTTCCCACTCCCCGCGATGCTCACGAGGTCGGGGTGCGGCGAACCGCACCTTTTCCCGCACCGCACGCGACAATGTCGCCATGAGCCTGCACATCCGCTCCGCGTGTCGATCGTCCGTGTCCGTCGTGGCGATGGCCACCTCTGCCGCACTCCTCGTCGGCGGCCTCGCCGCGTGCGGTGGAGAGGAGCCCGTCCGGGAGGGGGACTCGAACGCGGACCACCGGCCCTCCCCCGTCGCTGTCGCCGCGGGCACCGGAAGCTACCCGGACGCCGAGCGCGAATGCATACTGCTGGACCCCGCCCAGGTCGAGGCGGCGATCGGTGAGGGCACCGCGACACCGGCGCCCCTGCGCTGCGTGGCCAACGGTTCCGGCGGTGACGCGATCGTGGTGTACTCGGCCCGCCAGGATGCCGACGACCTGACGCGGTTCCGCGCCGAGCGGGACGGTGACCCCGCGTGGTCCCCGGTCCCGGAGGTCGGCGAGACCGCCTACTTCACCGAGCACGACGAGCAGTTCGAGCGCCCCTCCCTGGCCGTCGCCACCGAGACCGCTTTCACCCTTGTCGTCCTTTACCCCGCCGACGGCGATTCCTACACCGCGGAGGAGATGATCGCGATGCTCGCACCGATCGGCGCCACCGCGCTGGACCGGATGCCGGTCGAGGACTGACCTGCCCTCTGCCCTGTTTCAGACGGTCGATGCCCTGGTTCAGACGGTCAACCCGAACACCCACACGAGCAGCGTCATGGTGACCACGGTGATGGCCACCAGACCCACCAGGTTGAGCCAGATCCCACCGCGGATCATCTGACCGATCGTCACGTAACCCGACCCGTAGGCGATCGCGTTGGGCGGGGTGGCCACCGGCAACATGAACGCGCACGTCGCCGCGAGCGCGACCGGGACGGCCAGCAGCATCGGGTCGACCCCGAGGCCCATCGCGACGCCCCCGGCCACCGGGAGGAACTTGGCCGCCGTCGCGGTGTTGCTGGTCAGCTCGGTGAGCAGGAGGATGCCACCGGCCGCCACGATCACGAGCACGACGATCGGCAAGGCGTCCAGGGACTGCGCCTCCCGGCCGATCCATTCGGTGAGCCCCGATGCGGAGAACTGGGCGGACAACGCCAGACCACCGCCGAACAGCAGCAGCACACCCCACGGCAGTTCCAGGGCCGCCTGCCAGGTGAGCAGTCGCACGCCGCGCGCGGTCCCGGACGGCAACAGGAACAGCAGGAGGCCGGCGATCAACGCGATGCCCGCATCCGAGACCGGCGGGTTCTCCCACACCAGCGGGACCGCCACCCAGGAGGCCGCGGCTGCGATGAACACCACCAGGACACGCCGTTCCCCGGAGGAGGTCTTGCCGAGTGCCTTGAGCTCGTTGCTGAACAGCTCGCGCCCGCCCGGGATCTCCTCGAGCTCGGGCCGGAACAGCACCTTGGTGAGCAGGAACCAGGTGAAGAACAGCATGACCACCGCCAGCGGCAACCCCACCAGCATCCACCTGCCGAAGCCCAGGACGATGCCGAACTCGGTCTCGAGATAGCCCGCGAGCAGGGTGTTGGGCGGGGTCCCGATGATCGTGGCCAGCGACCCCACCGACGCGGCGTAGGCGATGCCCAACATGAGCGCGGTGCCGAAGTTCGAGCGGATCACCGCGCGCTTGACGTCGTCGGAGTTCGGATCGTCCGAGGCGTCCACGGAGGGCATGGAGTTCTCGCCGTCGCCGCACCACCCCGGCCCTCGCCGGCACCACCCCGGCCCTCGCCGCCGCCCTCGCTGCCCAGCTCGGAGGCCAGCATCAGCACCGACACGCCGATCGGCAGCATCATCACCGCCGTCGCCGTGTTGGAGACCCACATGCTCAGAAAGCCCGTCGCGATCATGAACCCGGCCACCACGCGGGTCGACCGGGTCCCCATCGCGCGGACCGTGAGCAGTGCGATACGCCTGTGCAGGTTCCACCGTTGCATCGCCAGCGCGATGAGGAAACCGCCCATGAACAGGAAGATGATGTTGTTGCCGTACTCAGCCCCCACGTCGTCCACCGAGATGCCGTCCCCCAGCACCGGGAACGCGATGAGGGGCACCAGCGCGGTCGCCGGGATGGGGATGCACTCGGACATCCACCAGACCCCCAGCAACACGGCCACGGCGGCGGTCAGTCGCGCGTTGTGTTCCAGGTCCGCCGGCATCACCAGGTACACCAGCACCGCCGCGACCAGTCCCACGAAGGTGCCCACCACGCTGCGGATCAGTTCGTTGCGGGGGACCGCCTCATCCAGCTCACCCGGCGACTTCTGGGCGACCTCCGCCCCCCTGTCGGGGTCGGGCTCCAACCCCGTCAGGTGCGGTGCCATCACGATGCGACGGTTCTCCGGTCCGGCCATGACGGCCCCCTCACGTGGTCCCCGACCTCCGGCACCTTGAACCGGGGCGCTGTCCGCCCCACGGTAACGCCGCACGGGCGCCACACAACCGATCAGCTGCCGAACGGCCCTGCATCAAACGGCACGGATCCGACCGGCACCTGCCCCAGCGAGGCGGAGCCCAGAGCACTCGAGCCCAGTGCACCCGAGCCCAGCGAGAGCGAACCGTCGCCGGCCACCTCGAGGCCGAACACCGCGATCTCCTGCACAGTCCTCCCCTGCCCGGCATTCCCCGGCCCAGCAGCGCCGGCCGTCGAGCCGATCGACACCACCAGCTCGTACCGGCCCGGGGCCAGCGGGGTCTCCGGCCGCAGGGTCAGTGTCTGCCGCGCCGAGCCGCCGGCCTGGACGGCCACGTGCCGGGCCTGCTGGTTCGGGCCCGGGCCGGTCACGAACTGCAGCGCCCGACGTTGTGTGCCCGGCCCGGTGATCGTGGCGGTCAGCTCACCGCTGTAGGCGGACCCGGTGGAATCGACCCGCACCGCGAGATCGAGGACCTCGCCGTCGTCGTCATCCCCGCCCTGCCGCGACACCACGTCCCCGTCCGCGGTGAGTCGCACCGGCAGCGCCACCACCGGATCGGCCGGGCGACGGAGTGACGGCGTGCCGTCCCCCACCACCGGCCACGTGCCCTTGGTGCCCGGCACCGTCACCCAGTCGAGACGGTCGAGCATCATGTACCGACGCTGCACGCCGTTGGGCAACACGGCGTTGCCGCGGGGCGCGGCGTGGTAGATCATCCAGTCCCGACCGGCGTCATCGGTCACCACGTCGACGTGCCCGGGGCCCACCCAGTTCTCGTCGCCGGCCAGGATGACGTCCCCGGCGAGGCGGTCCGAGAGCGGGGCCCCGGCGCGGGTCACATAGGGGCCCATGAGGTTGTCGGCGCGGCCGCCGAGCACGTGATACTGCGAGATCTCGCCGTTGCAGCACAGGTTCGCGCTGGTGAACAGGTGCGTGTGACCGTCGCGCGTGACCACCGCCGGGGCCTCTACGCCTGTACCGGCGACGAGGACGGGGTCGCCGTCGAGTTCCGTGCCTGCGGCGTTCATGGGCACGGCGTGGATGCCCTCGAAGTTGCCCATGAGCATCACGGGGCCGTCGTCGGTGAACACGACCTCCGGGTCCACCGGGTCCAGCAACTCGCCGCGGTGGTCACCGAAGCACACCACCGGCTTCCCGTCGTGGGCCCACGGCCCCTCGATGCCCGGCGCGGTGGCGCGACCGATGCACGGTGCGTCACCGCCGGTCGTGTAGTACATGACCGCGTCCCCGCCCGGCCGGACGTGCACGTCGGGCGCCCACAGGAACGAGATCCACGGCGCCCACGAGGGGTATGAGGAGAAGGCGTCCCCGACGTACTCCCACTCCACCAGGTCGAACGACCGGAAATGTGGGATGAGGCGGTGTCCGGCGCCGTCCGCCCAGTCGTCGGAGGTCGCGTAGACGTGGAACGCGCCGTCGGCGCCGCGCGCGACCGAGGGGTCGGGGGCGACCGACGAGATCACGGGGTTGGCCGCCGCGGCGGGCGTCGCCGCACCGGTCGCGAGAGCGGTGGTGGTGACGACGACGGCGAGGGCGGCCGACGCGAGAAGCCGGGCACCGGCGGCGACAGTCATAGCTGTGAAGATAGCGCCCCCGCACCAGGGAGTGTGAGTTACTCCTTAGTCGGGGGCGCTACGGCTCACGCGGGCCGGCTCAGGCTGGGCCGGGTCAGGCCGGGCCGGCGGGCCGGGTCAGGCCGGGATGTCCGGTCGGCTCAGGCCTGCCCGGCGCGCTCCTTGCGGAGCAGGAAGCGCTGGATCTTGCCCGACGGGGTCTTGGGCAACTCGCGCACGAAGTGGACCTTGCGCGGGAAGGCGTGGGCCGCGAACTCGGTCTTGACCCACTTCTGCAGCTCGGACTCCTTCTCATCCCCGCCGTCGACGCCCTCGCGCAGGACGACGTACGCCTCGAGGACCTCGCCGGCCAGGTCGTCCGGTACGCCGATGACGGCCGACTCGAGGACGTCCGGGTGACCGGCCAGCACCGACTCCACGTCGAAGGGCCCGATGCGGTAGCCGGACATGATGATCACGTCGTCGTCGCGGCTGGAGAAGTAGAAGTGCCCGTCGTCGTCGAGCTTGGCGGCGTCGCCCGTGTAGTACCACCGGCCGTCGGCGCTGAACCGCTCGGCGGTCTTCTCCGGCGCCTCGTGGTACCCGGTGAACCACATGAGCGGGCTCGCGGGCACGTCGATCGCCACGCGGCCCAGCTCGCCCACCGGGGCGGGCACGTCGGCGTCGGCGGCCAGCACGGCGCAGGACCAGCCCGGCAGCGGGACCCCCATCGAGCCGGGGCGCACATCCTCCCGCAGCGAGTCGTGCCACGGGTTGATGATGAACATCCCGTGCTCGGTCTGCCCGTACTGGTCGCGGACCTCCACGCCGAACTGCTCGATCGACCAGTCGATCACCTCGGGGGTCAGCGGCTCGCCCGCGGCCGAGGCGCGGCGCAGCTTCACGTCCGCGGGGGCGATGTCGGCCCTGGCGCGCATGGTTCGGTAGACCGTCGGCGCAGCGGCGAAGTTGGTGACGTGGAAGTACTGCAGGACCGCGAACGCCAGCTCCGGCGAGTAGCGGGCGTGCAGCAGCAGGCTGCGGCGGCCCACGGCCATCGGACCGAGGATCCCGTAGTACAGGCCGTACGCCCAGCCCGGGTCGGCGCCGTTCCAGAACACGTCGTCGGCACGCACGTCCAGACCGGTCTCGATGTACTGGTGGAATGCGGCCAGCGCGCGGACAGGCACCACGACGCCCTTCGGGGTGCCGGTCGTGCCGGAGGTGAAGAGCATGACCATGCCGGCGTCCGGGCCGGTGACCGCGGCGGGGCGGCCGGGCTCCTGGGCGGCGATGATGGTCGCCAGGTCCAGGTCGCCCTCGCGGGCCTCGGGGCAGTCCGCGAGCCCGGCCACGACCACCGGAACGTCGGTCTTCTCGATTTTCCCGCGCTGGTCGGCGTCGGAGATGATCACCTTTGCGTCGCCGCCGGTGATCCGCATCTCGATGGCGGGCCAGGCGAACGCGGTGAACAGCGGCATGTG
>DWWG01000187.1 GCA_019119875.1 Candidatus Dietzia intestinigallinarum
AAGGAGAGCCTCATGCCCCTCGATGCGCAGACCGGGACGATCATCCGCGGCACGGCCGTGGTGGCCGGACTCGCCCACGGCTCGGCCCGCTGGGTGCGACGGTCCGACCTGCTGGACCCGGAGGCGGCGGACTCCGGCGCGGCCGGTGCGGCCGGTGCGCCGGCGAGTGACTCGGCGGGTGACTCGGTGTCCGGCGACGCGGACGGCGCGGCGCCGGACTCGGAGCGGCTGGACCGGGAGCGGCAACGGTTCGTCGAGGCCACCGCTACGGTCGGCGAGCGTCTGGACCAGCGCGCCGCGCTCGCAACCGGCGTCAGCGCCGAGGTCCTCTCGGCCAACGCCGTCCTCGCCCGGGACCGCGGCTGGGCGAAGGCCGTGACCAAGGAGTTGAAGAAGGGGCTGGGGGTGGAGGCGGCGACCGTCGCCGCCACCGAGACCTTCGTTGAGATGTTCACGCGTATCGGCGGACGGCAGGCCGAGCGAATCACCGACCTGCGCAACATCTGCGCCCGGGTGATCGCCGAGCTGCGGGGCCTCCCCGAGCCCGGGGTCCCGGAGTTCTCCGAGCCGGGCGTGCTGCTGGCCGACGACCTGGCCCCGGCGGACACCGCCGGACTCGACCCGGCGATGGTGCTCGCGATCGTGTGCGAGTACGGCGGCCCCACCTCGCACACGGCGATCATCGCCCGGCAGCTCGGCATCCCGTGTATCGTCGCGGCCTCCGGCCTCGGCGCGGTCGCCGAGGGCGCCCGGGTGCTGGTCGACGGCGCGACCGGCACCGTCGAGGTGGGCCCCGACGAGCAGTCCGCCTCCGAGGCCGCCGCGGCGGACAAGGCGATGCGCGTCAAGGCCGCGGGCTGGACAGGCCCCGCGGTGCTGGCCGACGGCCACCCGGTGGACCTGCTCGCCAACGTCCAGGACGGGGACGGGGCGGCCGCCGCGGCGGCGGGTCCGGCCGGGGGGATCGGCCTCTTCCGCACCGAGCTGGCCTTCCTCGACCAGCCGGAAGAACCCACCGTCGCCGAGCAGGCGGAACTCTACGCCCGTGTCCTCGGCGCGTTCCCGGACTCCAAGGTCGTCACCCGGACCCTCGACGCCGGCTCGGACAAACCCCTGGCGTTCGCCGGCATGACGGAGGAGGAGAACCCGGCGCTCGGCGTACGCGGCATCCGCGTGGACCTGCTCGACCGCGGACTCGTCGACCGGCAGCTCGACGCCCTCGCCGAGGCCGGGCGGCAGGTGGGCGGGGCCCAGAGCTCGCCGTGGGTCATGGCCCCCATGATCGCCACCGTCGACGAGGCCCGCGACTTCGGTGAGCGCTGCCGCGAGCGCGGCCTGACCCCCGGGATCATGGTCGAGGTGCCGTCGGTGGCGGTGGCCGTGGACCGCTTCCTGCCGCACATCGACTTCCTGTCGATCGGTACCAACGACCTGACCCAGTACGTCATGGCGGCCGATCGGATGTCCTCGGAGTTGGCCGCCCTGACCGACCCCTGGCAGCCCGCCGTGCTCCGACTGATCCGCACCGTCGCAGAGGCCGGGGCCGCGGCCCCGGACGGACGGGTGGTGCCGGTGGGCGTGTGCGGTGAGGCCGCCGCCGACCCCCATCTGGCGATGGTGCTGCTCGGTCTGGGCGTCAGCTCACTGTCCGCGGCCACCGCGGCGGTGCCGTTCGTCGGGGCGGCGCTGGCGGAGGTCACGCTGGAGCGGTGCCGTGAACTCGCGGCGCTCGCGCTGGACAGCGACACCGCCCGCGAGGCCCGGGCCGCGGTCATCGACGCGGTCCGCGCCTGATCCCGGCCACGGGTACGACCGCCGCGGCCCCGGGCGCGACCGCCCCCGGCTGCGGGCGCGACCGGCCCCCGACCCTGCCACGGTGAGGCTGTCAGATGCGGGTCTGAACCGGCCATCGCCGAAGAACCCCTACTGGTACCTGCGCAGTTCGTTCTTCGCGAGGGTGCGCACGTGCACCTCATCCGGGCCGTCGAAGATGCGCATCGCCCGGTGCCATCCGTACATCGCGGCCAGCGGCACGTCGTCGCTCACCCCGGCACCGCCGAAGACCTGGATCGCGCGGTCGATCACCTCGAGTGCCACCCGGGGCACGGAGACCTTCGCCGCCGACACGTACGGCGCGGCCGCCTTGTTGCCGTGCTCGTCGATCGTCTTCGACGCGAGCTGGCAGAGCAGCCGTGCCTGGTCGATGGCGATCCGTGACTCGGCGATCTGCTGCTGGACCACGCCCTGCTCGGCGAGGGGCTTGCCGAACGCGACGCGCTCGCGGGCACGGGTGGTCATGAGCGCCAGGGCGCGCTCGGAGGCGCCGAGGGCCCGCATGCAGTGGTGGATACGGCCCGGACCCAGGCGGGCCTGGGCCATCGCGAAGCCTCCCCCCTCCTCGCCCAGGAGGTATTCGGCGGGCACGCGGACGTCGTCGTAGACCACCTCGACGTGGCCGTGCTGGTCGTAGTGACCGAACACGGGGACATCACGGGTGATCGTGACCCCGGGGGTGTCGATCGGGACGAGGATCATCGACTGCTGGCGGTGCGTCGTGGCGGTCGGATCGGTCTTGCCCATGACGATGAGCACGCTGCAGCGGGGATCGGCGGCGCCGCTGGTCCACCACTTGCGCCCGTTGATGACGTAACTGTCACCATCGCGCACGATGCTGGTCTCGATGTTGGTCGCGTCGGAGCTGGCCACGGCGATCTCGGTCATGGAGAAGGCGGACCGGATCTCCCCGGCGAGCAGCGGTTCGAGCCACCGCTTCTTCTGCTCGTCGGTCCCGAACAGGTGGAGCAGTTCCATGTTGCCGGTGTCCGGTGCCTGCCCGTTGGTGGCCTCCGGGGCCAGGTGAAGGCTCCACCCGGTGATCTCGGCGAGCGACGCGTAGTCGAGCTGACTGATGCCGGACTCCGCGGGCAGGAAGAGGTTCCACAGCCCTCGGGAGCGGGCCTCCTTCTTCAGTTCCTCGACCACTGGCGGGACGGCATGGTCCTCGGGGCCGGCGTGGCCCCGGAACGCCTCGTAGGCCTGTTCGGCGGGGAAGACGTGGCTGTGCATGAACTCGACGAGGGCCTCGCGGAGTTCGAGGGCGCGGTCGGAGGGGCGCAGATCCAGGGATCGCACATCGGGTGGGGTGTCGAGGGCGACGGTACGCAATGCGGTCATCTCAGCTCTCACAGTGTCGTGGCGGGGGGTAGGGGCGAAACGTGGGCGTCGGACAGTCCGGGAACCGACGACGCGGATGCGCGTTGCAGGGCGCGGCCGAGCAGCGGGGCCACCATGTCGCCGACATCGGCGAAGTCCTCGCCGGCGGTGTGTCCCTGAAGGTGCCGGGCGTGGATCCCCTCGAGGATCACCGCGATCTTGAAATCGGCGAAGACCAGGTACCAGTCCAGATCGGCCACGTCGATGCCCCGTGCCGCGCTGTAGCGTCGCACCATCTCCTCGCGGGAGGGGAAGCCGGCGAGCGCGGTGGCGCCCGCGGTGATCGGGTTGTGGAACTCGCCCTCGTGATCCCAGAAGGAACACAGGATCCCGACGTCGGTGAGGGTGTTGCCGAGTGTGGACATCTCCCAGTCGAGGAGGCCCAGGATCTTCGTGGGGTCCTCCCGGTCGACCATGAGGTTGTCGATCTTGAAGTCGCCGTGCACGATTCCGGGCAGTCCGCTGGTGGGCAGCGACCGAGAGAGCCGGGTCAGCAGCTCGTCGACCTCGGGCCGGGGTGTGGTCTCCGACTTCTCCCACTGCTGCTTCCATCGCCGCAGCTGGCGCTCGAGATAGCCGTCGGGCCGACCCCAGTCGGCGAGACCGACGTCCGCGGGGTCGATCTCGTGGAGAGCCACGAGGATGTCGATCATCGAGTCGGCGATCGACGCCCGCTGCTCGGGGGTCAGTCTCCCGGTGTCCTGTGCGGTGCGCAGTGTGAGTCCGTCGAGTTTGTCCATCACGTAGAACTCGGCGCCGATGACGGAGTCGTCCCGGCAGAGCCCGACCGTGCGGGGAACCGGGACCGCCGTGCCCCACAGTGCGGTCATGGCGCGGTACTCCCGCCCCATGTCATGGGCGGTGGGCAGGACGTGTCCCGCCGGCGGCCGCCGCAGGATCCAGCTGCGCTGCCCGTCGCTGACCGAGTAGGTGGGGTTGGACCGTCCGCCCGCGATCTGCTCGGCGGTGAGATGCTCGCCGACCGGGGAGGACTCGTGTCGGACCAGCCACCGGCGGAGCGCGGTCGTGTCCAGGGGGGTGGTCGCCAGGGAGCTGGAGCTCATGTCTCGTCTTCTTCCACGGGGAGGATTGTCAGTGGGTCGGCCTGTTCGACGAGCCGGGCCGGGGAGTCGGCCCCGACGGTGCCCAGGGCCAGGACCGCGTAGCGGTCGGCCAGCTCGTCGGGAGAGAGCTCTCCGCCGGGGCGGTACCAGGACGCGATGGAGTAGCCCATGTTGATGATCGCTCGCGCCGCCTCCCGCGGGAACGGGGTGGTGAACGCCCCTTCCGTCACACCGCGGTCGATCACGTCGCGGAACAGGTCCTCCTGCTGATCGCGCAGGGCGACGATGATGCGGTGCCCCGTCTCGTCGAGGCTGCGGATCTCGGAGGCGCCGATCAGGGCCTCCGAGCGGCGGGTCGTGTGGAAGATGACCCAGGTCCGCACGAGGGCGACGAGCTGATCGTCCGGGGTGCTGCCGGCGCGGACCACGGACGACCTCGTCATCGAGATGACGTCGGTGAGGACCTTCTCCATGATCACCTGCAGGATGACCTGCTTCGAGGCGAAGTGGTGGTAGATCGAGGCCGGGGTGATGCCGGCGCCCCGCGCGATGTCCCGCACGGAGGTGCCGTGGTAACCGAACTGTTGAAAGCTCTCGACGGCCGCCTCGATGATGACGTCCCGCCCGGTGGACGGGACGGTGTCGTCGCTACGCATCCCGGAGCTCCCTTCGGAGGAGTTTTCCACTGGCGTTCTTGGGCAGTTCCTCGAGCAGGATCACCGCGCGCGGGTACTTGTAGGCGGCCATGCGCTCGCGGCAGAACTCCATCAGCTCCTCGGTCGTGGCCTCGGCGCCCGGCACGAGCGAGACGAATGCCCGGACCGTCTCGCCCCGGTACTCGTCGGGGACGCCGACGACGCAGGCCTCCCGGACCGCCGGGTGCTGGTAGAGGACGTCCTCCACATCGCGGGGGACCACCTTGTACCCGCCGGCGTTGATGAGGTCCTTCATGCGATCGATCACGAAGAGCCAGCCCTCCTCGGTGACCTTTCCGAGGTCGCCTGTGTGGAGCCAGCCGTCACGGATGGCGTGCTCGGACTCCTCCGGCGACTCCCAGTAGCCGGGCACCACCATGGGGCCGGACACCACGATCTCGCCCACCTCGCCGGGCGGCAGGTCGCTGCCGTCGGTGGTACTGACGATCCGGACACAGGCACCGGGTACCGGGACCCCGACGGACAGGGCCCCGGAGTCCGGGTCGGTCGGAGGGGTGGCGTCGGGCGGGCCGAGATGGGTGGGCGATGTGGTCTCGGTCATCCCGTAGGCGCCGCGGAGGGTCCACCCCGTCGCGCTGTGGACGCGGTCGACGAGGGCCTGGCTCACCGCCGCACCCCCCGAAGGGGTCTTGGTCAGCGACGAGACGTCGGTCGTGGCGAGGGCGGGATGGTTGGTCAGGGCGATGAACGCTGTGCTTGCTCCGATGACGAACGTCGCACGGTGGCGTTCGATCGCGCCCAGGATCTCCTCCGCGTCGAACCGGTGCATGAGAGCCACCGGTGCGCCGCTGATGATGTGGATGCCCAGTACCGCCACCAGGCCGGTGATGTGGAAGACCGGCGCCAGGCCGATGATGACGTCCCGGTCGGGGTGCAGATCCCACCACCTCGTGTACACGGTGGAGCTGTGGACCATCGCACGATGGGTGTTCATCGCGCCCTTGGACCGGCCGGTGGTCCCCGAGGTGTAGGTCAGGCAGGCGATGGCGTCGGTGGAGGTCTCCACGGTTGTGGGGCCGGCGGCGGCAGAACTCCGGGCGGGCGCGGACTGGCCGGTGCCGACGGCGTCGCGCCAGTCGATGGTCCCCGGCACGGCTCGTCGCTCCGGGATGTGCGGGGCGATCCCGGCGGGCACGGTGGCGTCCGGTGTCATGTCCAGCGGGTGGGTCGTCACCACAGTGCGCAGGGCCGCTTCGCCGCGGACCTCGGCCACGACGTCGTAGAGCGAATCGAGGCAGATCAGCGCTACGGCGCCGGAATCGACGAGGATGTGCCGCAGTTCCTCCGCCCGGAGCATGGGGTTGACCGAGGTGGGGATCGCGCCGATCTTCCACGCGGAAAGGACCGTCACCAGCCACTGGGGGTCGTTCTGCAGGTAGACCGCGATGCGGTCACCGGCGCCGATGCCCTCCCGGACGAGAGCGCCGGCCAGGGCGTCGGCGGCGGCGTCGATCTGCGCGAACGTCAGCGTGCGGTCGAAGTAGTGCACCGAGGGGGCGTCCGGTCGTGAATCGACGTGTGCCCGCCAGGCCTCAAGCATGGATGGGAACCCGCCGGTCAGGGTGGCCGGCGCCGTTCGCGGGTAGAGCTCAACCCAGGGGGCGTCCGCGTCCTGGGAATGGTCGGTAGCTCTCGCCTGTGTGGTCACTGGCCTCACCTCGTTCGTTGTTCGGTTCGATGTGAACCACCCGGGATCACTGCCAGCCTGAGGCGGGGATCACATATTGGCAGTCAAGCTACCAACCGAACGATCGTTTGGCAAAGGCGAGCACAGGTTATCTGGGTAAGAGGTGAACACCGTCTGTGTCCGGGCACTGGGCTACATCGACGACAAACGAACGTTTGGCAATCGCCACCTCCGCCGTAGGCCTCGTACGGGGATCTCACTCGCGGCGACAGAAGACGCCGGATGACTCAACACGTGGGGCCCGTCATCCGGCCTGCGCTGCCGCCGGATTCGCGGATTTCGACGAGAAGAGGGGACGGTCAGACGTCGATCGTGTCCGACGACCCCGAGCGGGCCAGCGCCGCGAGCTGACGCGTCGTGGCCCCCGGAAGGTACGCGCGCCCGATCGCCAGACCGATGCGCGGCAGGTCCGCCTCGTCGCGGAAACACAGGTAGACGGGATCGATCCGCGGATTGAACTTGGCCTTGAAGTGATGCAGCGACCGGAACCCGTAGTACGGCTCGAGCGCCTGACCGAGCAGATCGAGACCCCGGTCGAGGAGCGCCATGTCGGCGTTGTCGTCGTCACCACTGTGCGCCAGCGGCGCACCCGACAGCGACAGGAAGTCCGCACCCTCCTCTTTGTACTCCAACGCCGAACGCGCGATGAGGAACTCGACCATGTTGTTCGCGCCCGGGCCGTTGCGCTTGCGCATGAGATCCAGCGTCCACCCGCGCACGCCGCCCTCCGGACCGCCCCGGTAGACCGGCAGCCAGGACAGGGCCGCCTGGACCACGCCCTCGGCGTCCACGGCCAGGGCGATGCGCACGTCGTCGTCGAGCGCCTCCTCCACCGTGCCGAGGGTGAAGCCCATCTCGGGCAGCTCCTTCTCGCCCACCCACTGCTCGGAGATCTCCCGCACCTGCGTCAGGATCTCCGCCGGCTGGTCACGCAGCAGCCCCGAGATGTATGTGGTGCCGTTCTTCTGCGCCTTGTTCATGGCTGTGCGGATCTTCTGCCACTTCTTGCCGGCGAACTCCAGGCCCGGCAGGTCCATGAGGGTGTCCTCCGCGATCTGCAGCGCCCGCCAACCCTTCCCGCGCATGATCCCGGCCGTCTCGCCGGACACGGAGAACAGGCAGGGCACGGCGGCCTGCGACTCGGCGAAGTCCACGAACTCGGCCAGCAGCCGCTCTCGGTCACCCGGCTCGGCCACCGGATCGGCCAGACCGATGACCGTCCCGACGTGCATGCGGTAGCCCACCACGCCGGCCGAGTCGTCGCCGGCGGGCCCGAAGAAGTAGTTCATCGGCTGCCACGTGATCATCCACGACATGGTGCTGCCGCCATAGCGGCGGATGAGGGCGCGGACGCGGTCCACCACGTCGTCCCGGTGCACGGTCGAGCCGGTGATGCGGCGACGCAGGTGCACCCCGAACGCGTTGCGACCCGCGATGAGCAGCACCGCCTCGCCGGCCCACAGCAGTCCGGTCCCCAGCGTCACGGCACCGAGCGAGCGGAAATCGGCGGCCACCACCAGGCCCGTCACCACGAACGTGCTGACCGTGGTGAAGACCGCATAGATCAGCGCCACGGCCCACGCGACCCGGTACCCACGGCGCAGCAGCTCGGCGGTCAGGGCCGCGACCACGACCGACACCAGCATGCCGGCCAGGCTCACGTCGTCGGCCTCGGTCGGACCGAGGGGACCGTCGGAGGGGATGAAGTAGACCACCACGTGGACTGCGGCGATAAACCACATGCCCGCCGAGACCACCAGGCGGGTCTCACGGCGCGTCCGCGGGCGCAGTCCGCGCTCGCCGCGCGCGAAAAACCGCTCGCCCACCAGCAGGAACACCACGAACGCGATGAGATGGGTGAGGTCCGCCAGGCTCCCGACGAACAGGAACGAGACGATCACATAGCCGTAGAGGATCGCCCGGGCACGCAGGCGCCACGGGGAGACGAGCGTGGCGGTGGCGGCGGCGAGCACCGCTACCACCGCCGTGGAGCACCCCACGTCCAGCACGACCGACAGTTCCGTGGCCCAGGCCCACCCCACGGCGTCGCCGGGGACGATCACCGCGAACGCCCCCAGTACGCCGAGGAGCTGCCCGCCGACCGCCGCGACGAGCGTGCGCAGCGGACCGAGCCGCCACTCGCCCACACCGATCCCGAGGCCGACCAGCACGATCAGAGACAGGTGCTGCAGCGGCGTGAGTCCGAACCACGGCCCGGCACCGAGCGTCCACCACCGGCCGTCCTCCAACGCCGGCAGCCCGTAGGCGACCCCCTCGAACCACCTCGCCTGGGTGGCGTGCCGCCACAGGGACTCGAACACCACACCGGTGACCAGAAGCACCGCCACGGACACCGCGGTGACGGGCAGTCGCCGGGCCGCCGTCACGGCCAGCCCGCCCGCCCGGGCCAGCGGTGACGGCGGGGTGGTTGCGGCGGGCGCGTCGGTGTTCTCGGCGACCTTGTCGGTGCTCACGGGTTCCTTCCGCCGTCGGGGTGAGGGTGCCACCGGCCGCCGGGGCCGGTCGGGCTCCACCCTATGGGGCGGCGGCGACACCTGTTGGGGGGACGGCGATGTCGTCGTCGTCCGGGGGGACGGTCACCGACGGCCGCGGGTGAAGTACAGGATCGGCCCGACGAAGTTGATCGCGATCACCGCGGCCCATC
>DWWG01000188.1 GCA_019119875.1 Candidatus Dietzia intestinigallinarum
CCGCCCCGGCATCGGCACTCGAACCATTCCTTATCCCACCTCGTACTACTTTCCCGGCGGGACGCCACGTGCTGCGATTGCGGTCAGGCGATCGAGGCACCGCCATCGACGGGAAGCTGCGCCCCCGAGACGTAGTAGGACTCGTCCGAGGCGAGCCAGGCGACCGCGTTGGCAACGTGCTCCGGCTCGATCCACGCCTTGCCCATCGGGTTGAGTGAGGCGAAGGCCGGTTCGGCGTCCTCGGCTCGTGGTTCGTCCAGGTCCGGGCGGAACAGTGCGTAGGCCGCCGTGTTCTTGACCATCTCCGTGTCGATCGAGTTCGGGTGGATGGTGTTGACCCGGATCCCGTGCGGTCCCAACTCGTTGGCCAGCACCTTCATGAGTCCGACGATCCCGTGCTTGGCGGTGGTGTACGCGGCCACGTTGGCCAGGCCCTTGAACCCGGCGAGTGAGGAGATGATGATCACCGAACCGCCGGCGCCGGCCTCGATGAGGTGGTCGGCGGCGGCCGCATAGGTGTGCCACACACCGGTGAGGTTGATGTCCTGGATGTCGTTCCACGCGGTCTGCGGCACCTTGTGCGTGTCCTGTCCGAACGTGAAGATCCCGGCGTTGGCCACGATGATGTTCAGTGAGCCCAGTTTCCTGACGCCGTCGTCGACCGCTGCACGCAGGGCGTCGAGGTCTCGGACGTCGGCCCGGTGCGCCACGATCCGGCGGCCTGTCTGCTCGACCAGACGGACCGTCTCTGCCAGGTCCTCCGGCGTGGGGAGGGCGTAGAAGCCCTCGACGCTCGACACCGGTCCGCACAGGTCCACGGCGATGATGTCGGCCCCGTCCCGGGCCAGGCGCAGCGCGTCGGTGCGACCCTGCCCGCGGGCGGCTCCGGTGATGAAGGCGACTTTTCCTTCGAGTGCTCCGGTCATGATGTCTCCGTTCGAGTCCACCCGACGTCGATTCTCGTGGGGGGACGTCGGCACTCCCGAGCCGTGTCGCGACCTGAACGCGACGCTAGTAGACACCTGAGTTCCCGCAACCGCGCGCGTCACGAGTGGACCCTCACCCCGGCTGTGTCGATGGCCGTCGACTGCGAGTCCCCGGAGGAGCAGCAACGCCTCTTCGCCGCCCTCAGCGCGGAGGGGACCGTGTTCATGCCGCTGGACGACTACGGCTTCGGCCCGTGCGGCTGGGTGGGCGATCACTTCGGCCTGACCTGGTAGCTCGGGCTCGCCGCCGCATAGGGGCCTCAGGACAGATCGAGGAACCCGCGCAGCTGGTCCAGGGCGTCACGGACCACGGTGTAATACGCCCACCTGCCACGCTGCTCGCGGGTCAGCAGGCCGGCGTCGACGAGACGTTTGAGGTGATGACTGACCGTGGGTTGGCTGATGTCCACCACATCGAGGAGGTCGCAGGCACACACGGATTCGCAGCCCCGCGCCGCGATATGCGACAGGAGCCTGAGCCGCGTGGGATCGGCCAACACCTTGAAGCCGGCGGCCATCGACTCCGCGGTGGCCGCGTCGACGGGCGTGCGCGAGAGCGAGCAGCATCCGCCCGCCGCGGGATCACCGACCAGCGCCGTGCCTGCCACTGAACCTGCCACTGAACTCGTCGTCGTTGTCGTCGTCATGCCCTCACCGCCTCGCCCCGAGGTTAGATTGACGACCATCAATATGTCACTTTAGCCTCTTCCATAGACATCCATCGATCTGACGGGAGCCTCGCCACTGATGAGCGCCACCACTTCTGCGCGCCGTACCGCCCCGGTCGCCGAGCAGATGTCGTTCCTCGACCGCTACCTGGCCGTGTGGATCCTCGCCGCGATGGCCCTCGGCCTGCTGCTGGGCCGCTTCGTCCCGGGACTGGACCGCGCGCTCGACTCGGTGCAGGTCGCCGGGATCTCGGTGCCGATCGCGGTCGGCCTGCTGGTCATGATGTACCCGGTGCTGGCCAAGGTCCGCTACGACGAGACCCACCGGGTGACCGGCGACCGCAGGCTTCTGACGCTGTCGCTGTTTCTCAACTGGATCGTCGGCCCGGCGTTCATGTTCACGCTCGCCTGGATCTTCCTGCCCGACCTGCCGGAGTTCCGCACGGGGCTGATCATCGTGGGGCTCGCGCGCTGCATCGCGATGGTGTTCATCTGGAACGACCTGGCGTGTGGGGATCGCGAGGCGGCCGCCGTCCTGGTGGCCATCAACTCGGTGTTCCAGGTGGTGGCCTTCGGCGCGCTCGGCTGGTTCTACCTGCAGGTGCTGCCCGGCTGGCTGGGGCTGGAGACCGTCTCCGCGGAGTTCTCCGTGTGGGCGATAGTCGGCTCTGTACTGGTGTTCCTCGGGATCCCGCTGCTGGCCGGTTTCCTCACGCGCGTCCTGGGCGAGCGGGCCAAGGGGCGGCAGTGGTACGAGGAATCGTTCCTGCCGCGAATCGGCCCGTGGGCGCTGTACGGTCTGCTGTTCACGATCGTGTTGCTGTTCGCCATGCAGGGCGAGGCCATCACCACCCGCCCGCTGGACGTGGCCCGGATGGCCGTACCTCTGCTGCTGTACTTCGTGCTGATGTTCTTCTTCAGCCTCTTGGCCTCCCGCGCGGTGGGGCTGAACTACGCCAAGTCGACGAGCGTGGCGTTCACGGCGTCGGGCAACAACTTCGAGCTGGCGATCGCGGTGTCCATCGGCACGTTCGGCATCGCCTCCGGTCAGGCACTGGCGGGCGTCGTGGGGCCGCTCATCGAGGTGCCCGTCCTGGTGGGGCTCGTCTACGTGGCGCTGTGGCTGGGGCCGCGCCTGTTCCCGGGCGATGAGAGCCTGCCCGGCCGCGACCGGGCCACCGCGCCCACTCCTGCCCCGAGCGGAGATCCCTCATGACCGTGCGCTCTGCAGCCACGCCGGCCAGCACCGGGCCGGGCCGGACCCCCGTCGTCCTGTTCGTGTGCGTGCGCAACGGTGGAAAGTCGCAGATGGCGGCCGCCCTCATGCGCCGGCTCGCGGGCGACGCGGTCGAGGTCCACTCCGCAGGCACTGACCCCGGGTCGAAGGTCAACGCGCTGTCGGCCGAGGCAGTGGCCGAGCTGGGCGCCGACATGGCGGGCGCGACACCGCGCGCGATCGACCCCGACCTCCTGCGCCGGGCGGACCGGGTGGTGGTGCTGGGCGCCGAAGCCGCGCGAACACTCGCCGCACGGGGCGACCGAGGCGAGTCCGACGACGACAACGCCGACACTCACGTCACGTGGGCCACTGATGAGCCTGCGGATCGGGGCATCGACGGGATGGAGCGGATGCGCCTGGTCCGCGACGACATCGACCGCCGCCTGCGCGACCTGCTCGCCGAGCTCACCGCAGGAAGGACCGAACCACCGCAGCGCTGAGCCCGAACCGCCCCGGGCTCACTCCAGCGACGATGTGATGGCGACCTGCCTGGTGAGCCTCACGCCGAGCGGCCCCAAAACCGAGCGGACGAATGGCTCGGGATCGATACAGGCCTCCGGTGACATGACGCCGGTTCGGGTGATCGTGCCCTCGAGCATCGCGCGCACCGCAGCCGCGGCCGCGTGCGGGGTGGGGTCCTGCCCGCCCCGGCCGGTGTAGACCACCTGGGTCTCGAACGTCACGCGCGCCGGCTCTCCGTCCAGCTCGCCGTGTGCCACGATCTGCATGGCGGTGCCGGGCATGCCGGCGGACTCCACCGCCAGGGCCCGCTGCCCCTCAGGGGTGTCCATGAAGTGGGCGAGGTAGCGCCTCGGCGGCACGGGCAACCGACGGTCGGCCCGGGCACTGGTCAGCCCCAGCTTCTCGTACCTCTGCCACAGTTCGTTGGCCTCCGGCTCGAACCACGCGAATCGGACGGTCGCGTTCCGCACTCCGGGCAGGTAGGTGCCGATCGTGATGCCCTCGGGATGGCCCATGTAGCCCATGTCGACGGTGGTGTCGAACGGGGCGCTGAACGCGAACGGTCGCGGGTCTCCCCACGCCGGCACGTCGACGATCTCGCCGTCGAGGAACTGGGCCACGTGCCCGGACATCGAGTGGAGCATGTGCTCGTTGATGGTCGCGCCCATCTTCAGCGTGTACGGCACCGCCATCGCCACGTCCACACTGTGCGCGGTGTCCAGTGTCTCGACGGCCCAGGCGGCGATCAGGCTCGTGATCCCGGGTGCGTACCCCATGCCGAAGACCACCGAGATGCCCGCCGCCCGGGCCGCGGCGTCGAGGTCGGTGTCGCGGATCAGGGCGGCGGCGGTGTCGAACTCGTCGCAGACGTCCACATAGTCGACCCGGCACTCGACCGCGGTGCGCACGATCGGCAGCCCGAACCGGTAGAACGGTCCGACCGCGTTGAACACCACGTCGGCGCCGGTGATGACGGCCGCGATGCTCGGCGTGTCGTCGGCGTCGAACTGCGTGGCGGTGGCGCCCACCTCCTCGGCGACCTCCGTGGCCTTCTCCAGATCGAGGTCGGCGATCACCATCTCGCCGTATCCGCCCGTGGCGGCCAGGATGCGGGCCACCGATGCGGACACGTGGCCGGCGCCGAGGATGACGAGTCTCATGCCGGGACCGCCTTGTCCGAAACGTCGTCGAACTCATCCGCCCACCGGGCGCGGAAGACCTCCTGCGGGATGCCGTCGTTCCAGTCGCCGCGGAGCGTGAGGTCGGCGGTCAGCCGGCCGATCTCGTCGGCGGCCATCGCGCCCCGCTCGCCCTCGACAGCGATCACGGTCCGGGCGTCGACGCGGTCGATCACCGGGAGCCCGGATGGCGTCTGGCAGACCGTGCACGGCCGCGTGTGGGCCGGGCCGAGCCGCTGGCCGGGCATCAGTTCGGAGAGAACGGTCAGGGCGTCGTCGACGTCGTCGTCGCCACCTCCGGTCCTCACCCAGGCGGCCACCTCCTCGGCGGTAGCCAGCGGGTTGGCCAGAAGACTGTTGCCGGAGACCTTGAGGTACCACCTGCCGTCGGGGTAGCGCAGTGGTGACATGACGATCCCGCCGAATCGCAGGCGCCCGTCGAGGAATTTGAGATACATCATCGCGGGCATATCCACGGCGGCGGGATCGTCCACCTCGACCAGAACGACCGTGGCGCCGAACGTCTTCATCTGTAGAGGGCGAGGGAGGAGGCCGGTCATGTTGGTGGCCGCGCCGGTGGCGACGACGACGTGGTGGGCCCGCCACGCGGCACCGGACTTCCCGGTCAGGGTGACGCCCCCACTCGTGGTCTTCAGCGAGGTCACCTCGTCGCGGACCACCCTCGCGCCGGCGGCGGTGGCGGCGAAGAGTTCGGCGCGCACCAGCTCACGTGGGTTGAGGATGTGGGCATCACGCTGGACCACCCCCACGTGACCGGGGGCGAACCGCAGGGTCGGGTACTCGCGGTGCAGGTCGCGCTCGCTGAGCGCGGTCACCTCCACCCCGAGGTCCTCGGCGTTGCGGATCAGTCGGTCGCGGTCGAACCAGTCCGCGCCCGGGGCCCCGTCCGCGAGGTCGGGCAGCACGCTGAGCGAGTGGGTGGGCGCAGTGAACTCGATTCCCGTCCGCTCGCGCAGTTCGGGGAAACGGCGCAGCGAGCGGGTGGCCAGCAGTGACGTGATGAGCGGGACCTCAAGCACGTGCGCGAGGCGGCCCTGGTCGTAGTAGCCGGCCCAGGTGCCCTGGTGATCGGCGAAAGTCGGGGGCTCGTCGGGGCCGATCACGATGACCGAGGCGCCACGGTCGGCCAGGTGTCGGGCGGTGGCCGAGCCGATCGGGCCGGCGCCCACCACGGCGACGTCGTAGGACGGTCCGGTAGGCATAGAGCGTTCCTTTCTATGACCCCGTCGACGAGACGATTCCGGTCGCGGGCCGCTGGTGGTGCGCGCCCGGACGGAGAGGGGCCGTCGAGGACGTAGCGTGAGAGTGGCGTGGTTCACATCATGCGCACGCCGGAACACAAAGTCAACACACTGTGTCGTTAATGGGGGTTGTCGTGGTGAATGCCCAGGTGAATGCTGTCGATGACGGGGCGCCCTCCGGCCCCGCCGAGTCACCCGGACGGGTCCGGACGCGCGCCGGGGGTCGCAGCGCGAAGGTCCGCGAGGCCGTGGCCGATGCCTGCCTCGCGTTCCTCGCGGAGGGCCGGATCGACTTCACGATGGTGGACGTGGCCGAGCGCGCGGGCGTGAGCCGCAAGACCCTCTACCGGTGGTGGCCCACCCACGAGGACGTGCTCGTGGAGGGACTGTCCAGACATGCCCGCCAGGTCACGCCACCCGACACCGGGGCGTGGGAGTCCGACGTCCGCGAGTTCGCGCACCTGATCGCGTCGTTCGCCGCGAATCCTGTCGAGGTGGCCACCACCGCACTCATCGCCAGCCGCAGGTACCCCGAGTTCGGCAGCCTGGTCCTGGCGCAGTACGAGCCGGCCGTGCAGGGGTGGCGGCGGATGGTCGAGCGCGCGACCGAGCGGGGCGAGATCTCCGACGAACACTCCCCCGAGGCGGTGGTCAACGTGCTGGTCGCACCACTGTTCCTGGCCCCCATGATGCTGGGTCGGCAGGCGTCCGACGAACAGATCGAGCGCACGGTGAAGATCGTCCTCGCCGCCACGCGGCCCGGGGACTAGAACCAGAGGTCGGCCAGCAGCTCGATCGACCGGTCCCGCACGGCCGGGTCGTGCGCGTAGGTCACGGTGATGAGCTCGTCGGCGCCGGTGCGTTCGGCGAACTCCTCCAGCTGGGCCTTGACCGTGTCCGGCGACCCCACGGCGCTGATCTGGAGCATCGCGGGGCTGGAGCCGGCGAACTGTGCCGGGTCGACTGGCGGCTGGATCTTGCGCTGGCGTCCGCTACGGATGTCGAGGAACATCTGCTGCAGCGTGGTGAACTGCCGCCGGGCCTCCTCGTCGGTGTCGGCGACCATCACGTTGATGCCGGCCATCACCTGCGGCTCGGAGATCCGCGCAGTGGGCGCCTCGGTGCTGAACGTCTCGCGGTAGACGCGCAGGGCGTCGTCGATCTGGTCGGGCGCGAAGTGCGAGGCCAGCGAGAACGGCAGGCCCAGCTGGCCGGCGATGGAGGCGCCGTTGACGGTCGAGCCGAGCACCCAGATCGGCACCTCCATCCCCTGTGAGACCGAGGAGAAGATGGGCGTGCTGTGTGCGGTGCCGGTTTCGCCGAACCAGCCCTGCAGGTCGTAGATGTGCTGGGCGAACGCCTGCGGTTCGGCCGAGGAGCGGCTCAGCGCCTGGGCGGTCATGCCGTCGGTGCCGGGGGCACGCCCGAGGCCCAGGTCGATGCGGTCGCCGTGGATGTTGGCCAGGGTGCCGTACTGTTCGGCCACCATGAGCGGCGCGTGGTTGGGCAGCATGACGCCGCCGGAGCCTACGCGGATGTTCTCGGTGACGCCGGCGGCCTGTGAGATGAGCAGCGCGGTGGCCGTGGAGGCGAGGTTGGGCGTGTTGTGGTGTTCGGCGAACCACAGTCGCGTGTAGCCGAGCCGGTCGGCGAGCTTCGCGGATTCCACGGAGGCGGTGATCGCGTCGCGCGCGGTGGACCCCTCGGGGATGGAGACGAGGTCGAGGATGCTCAGGGGGATGGCCATGTGGGGTCGCCTTCTGCTGTCGTGGGGCCGGCGGGGCGGTCCACATCCGCAGGTGGACTCCGCGGCTCGATGGTGTCGATGCTACCGAGCACCCCGGTTCGGTGATGGATCACCAAGCGCCGGGGGTGGTGGAGGGGATGACGACGACCGCGCCACCGCCTGTCGGGCGGAGTTCAAGAGCAGTCCCGGCTCGATCACGAGGTTGATGGCCGCGTGTGCGATCACGGCGGGCAGCACCACGCGATCGGAGGCGAGGTATACGAGCGACATGAGTACCCCCAGCGCGAAGGTGGACAGCAGGATCGGGAGTGCCGCTGTCCAGCTTCGCCCGAACACCACCCAGATCGTGTGCACCGCCGCGAAGGCCAGTGCGGACAGCAGGACCTGCGCCACGGTCCCCAGGCCGCCGTGGGCGAACGATGTCATGAGAATGTGCCGGAAGAACATCTCTTCGACCAGTCCGGACCCCACCGCCAGCGGAATGGCGAGGGCCCGGAACCAGGAGATCTCGGAGACGACCGGCCGTATCTGCGGGACCGCCCAGAGCGTGTACGCCGTGTAACCGGCTGCGACGAGCCCGGCGACGATCCATCCGCGTGGGGGGATGTCGGCGCCGATGCCGAGTTCAGCGACAAATGCGTCAGGGTCACGACCGGCCCATATCAGCAGCGCGGCGGCGAACGCGACGATCACGCCCGCGGCGAGCCATGCGGTGCGGCGTCGAGCGGCGGCGTCCGCCTCGGTGGCGTGCTCCTCTACTGCGCCCATTGGCCCGCACCCTATCGTCGACGGTCTGGAAAGGACGACGACGACATCGTCCGCCCTCGCCGCCGGCCCATCTTTTCTCGCCCCGATTCGAGCCCCAGCGACTATGTCGTAGGTCACACTGGGGTGCGGTCGCGGATTCTTCCCGCGCCCTCGCGAGCCGGGTGAAGGGTTGGATTGATCATGACGCAGACTGGCGGGACGGGCTCGGATGCGATGCGGGCCGACGCTGATCAGGCGCTCAATCAGACGGTGACGTCCGGCGAGGCGGACCTGGAGGATCTGCGTGCGCGGCTGGCCTCGTGGTTGGCGGGTCGGCCCGAGGTGGCCGGACACGGGGGCGACCACACGGGCGGTGATCCCGCCGGCTCCGGGGCGGGTGTCGAGGTGGGCGAGGTGAGTCGGCCGGAGGCGTCGGGTATGTCCAACATCTCGGTGCTCTTTGACGCCGCCTGGACCTGCGCGGAGACCGGCGAGCGGGAGTCGGCACGGCTGGTGGCGCGGATGTGTCCGCAGGATGAGGCGTTTCCCGTGTTCCCCGTGTACGACCTGGGTCTGCAGTTCGACGTGATGCGGGTGGTCGGCGAGCACACCGATCTGCCGGTGCCGCGGGCGCGTTGGCTGGAGGAGGACCCGGCGGTGCTGGGTTCGCCGTTCCTGGTGATGGATCGTGTCTCGGGCGTGGCGCCGGTGGACAATCCGCCGTACGTGTTCGACGGTTGGTTGCTGACCATGAGTCCCGAGCAGCGTGCAGAGCTACAGCGTGAGTCAGTGGCGGTGTTGGCCGCGATCCACGGGATCGCCCGTCCCGCGGAGCTCGTGCCCTCCCTGGCCCGGGCCGGAGGGCCCGGTGCTTCCGTCGACTCCGGGGGCGCGGCGACCCGCCCCGCCTCTGGCCTGCGCGCGCACGTGGATGGTCAGCGCGAGTACTACGAGTGGACCATCCGCGAGGGCGGGCCGCGTATCCCGGTGATCGAGAAGGCCTTCGACTGGATCGAGGCGCACTGGCCCACAGATCCCGGTCCGGATGTGCTGAGCTGGGGCGATGCCAGAATCGGCAATATTTTGTTCGAGGGCACCACCCCGACCGCGGTGCTGGACTGGGAGATGGCGGCCCTCGCGCCGGCGGAGGTGGATCTGGGTTGGTTCCTGTACTTCCATGATCTGTTCCAGGATCTGGCCGTCACCTACGAGTTTCCGGGCATCCCGGATCTGTTCGATCACGACGAGGTGGTGGCGCAGTACGAACAGCTGTCGGGCAGGACGGTCCGCGATCTGCCGTTCTATTACGTCTACGCGGGCCTGCGGCAGGCGGTGATCCTGGCGCGAATTCATCGTCGTCGTATCGAGTTCGGTGAGGCGGAGGCCACCGACAACCCGGACGACTACGTCCTGCACAACACGATGCTCTATCGCCTCATCAACGCATGACCAGCGGCGCGTCCATGGCTAGAACGCGTTTCTGGGGGATTCCTTAAATCCGGCTGGCGGAAACTCCACCTTCGCCCCCAGCTCCCGAAGGACTTCAACAGCTGTCTCGGGCCGATCTCGAATCACTGACCGGGCTTGGTATTCTCGCCACTCGGCCCTGCCTTCAGTAACTTCATCTTTCCATGTTTCGCTGCCCTGCACTCCGCACTCTACTATCAGGAATTCCAAGAAATCTTCGACGCACGGCCGGAAGCGCTCGCCACCCGTTGGAATATGGAGGCTTTCGATAGACGCTGGCGTCTTGTGCCCCACCTTCGCAAGAAGCAGCGTCAAGGGCCCACTCTGCGCATGAATGTGAATGTGGGACGACGGCACGTTCAATGGTTCCCGAATATACTCCATCCTCAGCATCGGGCGTTTGCGTGCGTCGAGCAGCTTGAATGATGACTCGTACACTGCCATATAGCGCCCAATTCGATCTCGCCCAACCGTGAATAAGACCTCGAAGTACCCGATGACAGCCGGATTGCGTTCGGATTTCAGTGGGTGCATATACCGAAACGAGAAACGGGGACCTTTCGGTGATTTGATGATGCTCACCGGTCCGCCTGTGGGCTGACCAGCCAACGTGGATTCGATCCGCATACAACACCTTGAGGCAAAGTCGCTCACCTCGCGCTGAAGGTCTGCGGCTCGCTCATCGCTACAATCAAGGTCGCCGTCGGGAGCGTCACTCATCCCACAAAAGGAAGCGGATCGTTTTGATCTCGTCCCAGGCTTCCCGCTCCTCGTCGGTCAGGAGGTACCGCTCGGCGAGCTCTGCCAGTTCGTCGTAGCTGTGCCCCACCCGAGCGAGTGCACGCCCCTCCTTCTCGCGGAGATCTTCCTCCGTCGGATGCTCAAAAATGATGGTCACGGGTGTTCCCCCCTCTCTCCTGCCGCTCGTGGTTCTCAGTATGCACCGCTGGTGCGACACCGAAGGTCGGAACCTGCTCCGCCGGAGTGGACTTCCAGCCGAAACGCCTCATTCGCCCGCCCCCTGCGCCAGTGTGGAACCAGCCCTCCACTCCCCGGACAGGAACAGGACCGCCGATGAAGCCCGCCCCGCTCGACGAATTCCCCGTCCACCAGACGCCGCTGTCGATGTCTCAGGTGTCCACCAGTGACCGGCATTTCTACGACCGCAACTATTTCAACGCCCACGACCGCTCCGGCGAGGTGTTCCTGGTGTCCGGGTTCGGGGTGTATCCGAATCTCGGGGTGGTGGACGCGTTCGCCACGGTCCGGCACGGGGACACCCAGCGGTCGGTGCGGTTCTCGGATGCGCTTGAGGCCCGGTCCACCGAGTCGCGGGTCGGGGGCTATCGGATCGAGGTGATCGAGCCGCTGCGGACGTTGCGCGTGGTGTGTGAGCACGAGGACCTGTCGATGGACCTGCGGTGGGAGGGCTCGTTCGAGGCGGTGCTCGAGGAGCGTCACGTCCTCATGGAGGGGCCGCGCACGATGTTGGATGCGAGCCGGTTCGCGCAGGTGGGGAGCTGGTCGGGGATGGTGAACGTCGACGGCGAGGATTTCGTGGTGGATCCCCGGGTGTGGCTGGGTACCCGGGACCGTTCCTGGGGCATCCGACCCAGTGGGGCTCCGGATCCGCAGGAGCGTTTCGCCGAGGAGCCCCGAGAGGGCTTCTGGTGGACGTATATCCCCCTGCGGTTCGAGGACTTCGCGCTGATCATCATCCTGCAGGAGAGCCCTGACGGCCATCGCAGCCTCAACCACGCCAGTCGCGTCTTCGCCGACGGCCGCATCGAGCAGTTGGGCTGGCCGCGGCTGGAGTTCGACTACCGCCCCGGCACGCGCCATCCCGAGCACGTACGGGTTCACCTGACCACCCCGATGGGTGAGCCACTGCTGCTGGAGATCGACACGCTGCTCGGCATCCCGCTGAGCATGGGCTCGGGCTACGTCGGTGATCCGGCCTGGTCGCACGGCCGCTGGATGGGCCGCGACTGGAGCGAGTCGATCTCCTATGACATGACCTCCCCGGACGTCACCGGGATGCTCCCCTACAACGTCGTGGACCACGTGGCGCGCGCCAGGTGCAACGGCGCCGAGGGCTGGGGCATGTTCGAGCACGCCAGCATGGGCAGGCACGACCCGACGGGGTTCACGGACTGGGTTGATATGGCGAAGTGATGTCGGACGCTCCCGATATGGTCGAGACCTGATCATTCAAGTCGAAACCAAGGGAGCTCCATTGCGGCGCCTTGAGGTCGTTGCGGCAGTCTTCGTTCGCGACGGCACGGTTCTTGCCTGTCGACGCGCTCCAGGAAAGTCCGCTGCGGGCAAGTGGGAGTTTCCGGGGGGAAAGGTCGACGACGACGAGACTTCAGAGGCTGCCTTAGTTCGCGAGATCCACGAAGAACTTGGGATCTCGATCTCGGTGGGCGCTCTCATCGACAGGTCTGTCACCCCTGTCGGTAACAACGACATTGATCTGTCCTGCTACCTCGTGACGTCCGCCGAGGTGCCAACGCGCAGCACGGACCATGATGAGCTGCGCTGGGCCCCAATTTCGTCTTTGCCCACGCTTGATTGGGCTGCTCCGGACCTTCCGGCAGTCGGGATCCTCACATCCACCGCCTTTCAGTCCCGGATGGGGCAGCGTTCGTGAGCGCGCCTCTTCCCGACGGGCTATACGAATCAGTCATCACCCCTCGCGTCCAACGCCGGCTCGACGCCACCGATCGAGAGCACGGCATTGTCGAGCTCGATCCGACACTGGCCCCCGAGATTCTCGGCCGCCACGCTGGTGATGCTGTTCGTCGACATCTCGAAACCCTCGACGCCGACAAGCGAGTGTCATTCATCCAGCGTTTTGTCGAGGTCATCGAGTCCGACGATGACCTCGCGGGAGACTCGATCCTTCAATCCATATACCCCGCCGGCACACCTTCGCCCAGGCGCCCATCGACCCCGTTGTCTGAAGGCGCGCTCCTGACCAATGCGCGGGACGAGCCCAGCCTCGGCAATGAGCTCGCGCTGGAGATGGAGTCAGCGGACGAGGTAGACCTGCTGTGCGCCTTCGTGAAATTCACAGGCATAAAGATTTTGGCCCCGCAGTTCGAGTTCCTTGCCGAACGTGGGATAACCCCGCGCGTTCTAACCACGACGTACATGGGCGCAACGGATCGGCGAGCCCTCGACGTGTTGGTTCGGGACTATGGAGCGCACGTCAAAGTCCGCTTTGAGAAGGCCTCCACGCGGCTTCACGCAAAAGCCTGGCTCTTCCGCCGGCACTCCGGTTTCGACACCGCATACGTGGGCAGCTCAAACCTGTCCCGCTCTGCCCTCGTGGATGGCTTGGAGTGGAATGTCCGACTCTCATCAGTCGCACATGCGGCCCAGATGGCCAAGTTCCGGGCAGTGTTCGACTCCTACTGGAACCTGACTGACTTTGAGCCATACGACCCAGAGCGCGACGCCGACAAGTTAGACCAGGCACTCGAGGAGGCCGGTGGCCGCAAGAGCAGCTCCGTCCTGATCTCACTCACCGGGCTCGAGGTCCGGCCGTTCGGGCATCAGCAGCTGATGCTTGACGCACTGGCCACTGAGCGCGAAGTGTTCGGCTATCACCGAAATCTTCTGGTCGCTGCTACTGGAACGGGCAAGACTGTCGTCGCCGCGCTCGACTACCGCAGGATGGTTGAGAAAGCAGACGTCACACAGCCGTCGATTCTCTTCGTCGCGCACCGGAAAGAGATACTCGTACAGGCACTCCGGACATACCGCGCGGTGCTTGGAGACGGATCGTTTGGTGAACTCTTGGTCGGCGGCGAGCGTCCCCGCCGCTGGAAGCATGTCTTTGCGAGTGTGCAGTCTCTTGACCGAGACGCCGAGGCGCCTGACAGCTGGGATGTTCTTGTCATCGACGAGTTCCACCATGCCGAGGCCGTCACTTACCGGCGTCTGTTAGATCGCTTTAATGCCAATGAAGTTCTTGGCTTAACGGCGACGCCCGAACGCGCCGATGGCGTCGATGTTCGGGAATTCTTCGACGGCCGGACTGCGTACGAGCTGCGGCTATGGGACGCACTAGAGCAGGATCTACTGTGCCCCTTCCACTATTATGGGATCTCCGACAACACGGATCTGCGCGATGTCGAGTGGTCTGCAGGCCAGTACAGCCCGGGAGCATTGTCAGCGCTCTATACCGGCAACGACGCTCGGACACTGCTAATCCTCAAAGCGCTCCGTGACAAGGTACTTGACCCCTCTCGCATGCGCGCCCTCGGGTTCTGCGTGTCGGTGGACCACGCGAAGTACATGGCCGAGGCCTTCACAGCCCGTGGCATCCCGTCCGCCGCCATTGTCGGCACAACGGCACCCGACGAGCGCCGCGCTGTGGTCGAGCAGTTGAAGACAGGTGAACTGCGCTGCATCTTCACCGTCGACGTGTTTAACGAGGGCGTCGACATCCCATCCGTTGATGTTGTGCTCATGCTGCGTCCGACTGCCAGCTCGACAATCTTCATTCAGCAACTCGGCCGCGGACTACGTCGCTCACCGGGCAAAGCCGTGCTCATCGTCTTGGACTTCGTGGGCCAGCATCGTGCCGACTTCAACCTCGCGGGCCGGTTCCATGCAATGACCGGACTGTCGCGCCGTCGCCTCAAGTCCGACCTCGACGTGGGGTTCCCCTCGCTACCGGGCGCTTCACGAATCGTCCTCGACGAGGTGTCTCGAGATGAAGTCCTTCGGTCAATCAAGCTTGCAGTGAATGCCAACACGAAGAAGGCCCTGGCTAAGGACCTACGTTCCCTCGGCGAGGTCCCCCGGCTTGCTGAGTTCCTCACCGAAACTAATCGAGACCTTGATGACGTGTACCGAGCAGATCGTTCGTGGACGACGATCGTGACTATCGCGACCGGGCAGACGGAACCAGTTGGTGAAGAGAAGAAGGTCCTCAAGAAGCTTCAGCGGCTACGAACGGTTGACGACCTCGATCGGATCCGGGAATACACCCGTGTGGCGGAGACAATTCTGGCCGGAGGCTCGCTGACTCGCGACGATGCATGGGCGTCGATGCTCGTCGATTACCTTGTCCCGTCACAAGCCACGCCTGACTTCGCACAGACCGTTGCAGACCTCTCGACGTTCCCGCGCCTGTTCGAGGAACTCATCCAGCTCATGGAAGCTGCGGCCCGAAACGTTCATCACGTGCCGCTCCCTCTCGACGGGAATCTTGCTGCCCTCCCTCTGCGCTCCCATGCCAGTTACACGCGCGAGGAACTATTGTCTGCGCTCGACTGGCGCAGCAAGGACGGCAGGCCACAGGGCTCTCGCGAGGGCGTCGCCTGGTGCGAGAGCCACCAGACAGACCTCTTCTTCATCAACCTGCACAAGGACGAAGCCGTCTTCAGTCCGTCCACGATGTACCGGGACATCCCGGTCTCACCGACGTTATTTGATTGGGAGTCGCAGTCAAACACCTCTCAGGCGTCCAAGACTGGACGTCGTTACCTCACTCAGCGCGAAACCGGGACGAACGTTCTGCTCGCGGTCCGCGATTCGCCAAAGGACGACGTCACGACCGCTCCTTTTGTGCTGCTTGGTCATGCCGACTATGTCTCGCACTCGGGGGAGCGCCCAATTCAGATTCGCTGGGAACTCCGCCGACCGATGCCTGCCGACATCCTCGCCCAGGCCTCTGCCATCGGGGTCTGACCGTTAAGCCCCACGTTGCGAACACCGCCCGCCCGACGTCGATTCAGCCGCGCAGCAGGAACTCCCGCGCCTGGCGC
>DWWG01000026.1 GCA_019119875.1 Candidatus Dietzia intestinigallinarum
GTCGGCGGTGTCGTCGTCACCCCGCTCGATCACGGCGGCCAGGGCGAGCAGTGTCGCCTCGGACCCGGGGCGGCCCACGAGCTGTACCGACGTGGGCAGGTGTCGCCCGAGCGGTGTCCGGGTGGCGCCGCAGGGCACGGTCGCGGCGGGCCAGCGCAGCACGTTGGCCAGCGGGGTGAACGGGGAGAAGCGCATGGACGCCCACAGTGAGCGTCCCCAGGAGCGGCGGTGCCATTCGGTGGCCGCGGGAGGTACGGCGGCCAGGGCCGGGGTGAGCCAGACGTCGACGCCGACCTCGTCCATCGCCCGCTCGACGTCCTCGCGCAGGGCCTCGACGCCGCGGTTCCAGCGGGTGTCGCCGTGGTCGGCGCCGCCGCGCCGGAACACCGTCCGCCCGAGCAGTGCGTGGTGGCGGGTCCGGCGTTCCATCGCGGACAGGGGCAGGTTCTCCTCCTCGGCGGACCGGGCCACTGCGGAGGTCCACCGCGCGAGGTAGAGGACCGGGTCGCGCGGGGAGGGCAGGGTGGTGTCGACGACGACGAGGCCGGCCCGCCGCAGGAACGTGGCCGCCTCCCTGGCGGCGCGCTTCCACGGTTCATGGACGCGCACCAGATCGCGGCCGAGCCGGATGGGGCTGGCGACGGACATGCCGATCCGGGTCCCGGCGGGGACCTCGCCGATCTCGGCCAGCTCCGGTCGGCCGGACATCACGGCCAGCGCCAGTGCCACGTCGGTGACGGTCCTGGCGAGCGGGCCGGACTCGGCGAGGCCGCCCCAGTTGCCGCCGCTGAGCCGGGTGGGGACGACGCCGGGCCCGGGCTTGATGGTGGCCAGACCGCAGGCGGCGGCGGGGATGCGCAGGGAGCCCATGCCGTCGTCACCGACCGCCAGGGGCACCATCCCGGAGGCGACCGCGCAGGCCGAGCCGCCCGAGGAGCCGCCGGCGGACAGGGACAGGTCCAGCGGGTTGCGGGTGATGCCGCCAGACTCGGAGTCGGTCATGCCCCACGTGCACAGCTGCGGGGCCGCGGTGATGCCGACCGGGACGGCGCCGGCGGCCACCAGCGGGGCGACGGCCGGGTTGTCGAGGGTGACGGTGCTCTTGATGGCCAGAGGGACGCCGGCCAGGGGCAGGGCCGCGCGCTCGTCCGGGGTGGCGGCGTCCACGGCGGCGCCGGCGGACCGGCCGTCGGCCCGCAGCAGGGTGGTGAAGGCGCGCAGGCTCGGGTCGAGGTCGGCGACCCGGTCGAAGGCGGCGTCGAGGGTCTCCAGGGCGCCGACCGCGCCGGTGCGGACGGCGTCGGCGGTCTCGGAGGCGGAGAGGAGATCGGTGGTCACGGTCCAGATCGTACGACGACGGGGTGCGGCCCTGTCCGGGCTCGGCGTTCACCCCTGTCCGCCCTGGGCGATCATCTCGGTCGGGTGTCGGTGCTCGCGGGTAGCCTGGGACGACACCGACGTAGTCGGTCGAGTCATCGGGTCCGCCGACCGGCCGGGCCGTGCTTCCCATATGAGGGCCGAATGGATCGAAAGAGCAACACCGTTTTCCGCAACGTGGCGATCGCCGGCGTCATCATCCTGGTGATCCTCGGTTTCTCGTTCTTCGCCAACGACGAACGCGGCTACACCGAGGTCGACACCTCGGTGGCGTTGGCGCAGGTCGATGCGGACAACGTCAAGGAAGCCCTGATCGAGGACAGGGAGCAGCGGCTGCGGCTCGAGCTCTCGTCCCCGATCACCCCGGCCGAGGGGGAGGACGAGACGGACAAGATCCTCACCAAGTACCCCGAGCGGGCGGCGGATCAGATCTTCGACCGGGTCGCGGCGGCCGAGCCGGAGACGTACAACACGGAGGTCACGCAGCAGGGGTTCCTGATGCAGATGGCCTCGTTCCTGTTGCCGATGCTCCTGCTGTTCGGCCTGCTGTTCTTCTTCATGACCCGCATGCAGGGCGGCAAGGGCGGACTGTTCGGCGTGGGCAAGTCGCGGGCGGTCGAGTTCACCAAGGACATGCCCCAGATCACGTTCGCCGACGTGGCGGGCGAGGACGAGGCGGTCGAGGAACTCAACGAGATCAAGGATTTCCTGCAGAACCCGGCCCGCTACGAGCGGCTGGGCGCCAAGATCCCGCGCGGTGTGCTGCTCTACGGCCCGCCCGGTACGGGAAAGACCCTGCTGGCCCGCGCGGTGGCCGGCGAGGCGGGGGTCCCGTTCTATTCGATCTCCGGCTCGGATTTCGTCGAGATGTTCGTCGGCGTCGGCGCCTCGCGGGTGCGTGACCTGTTCGAGAAGGCCAAGCAGAACGCGCCGTGCATCATCTTCGTGGACGAGATCGACGCGGTGGGCCGGCACCGCGGGTCCGGCACGGGCGGGGGGCACGACGAGCGCGAGCAGACGCTCAACCAGCTGCTCGTGGAGATGGACGGTTTCGACGACCGCTCGACGGTCATCCTCATCGCGGCCACCAACCGTCCGGACGTGCTCGACCCGGCGCTGCTGCGTCCGGGGCGCTTCGACCGCCAGGTCCCGGTCACCAACCCGGACCTGCGCGGACGCGAGGCGATCCTCGCCGTGCACTCGGTGGGCAAGCCGCTGGCCGCGGACGTGGACATGAAGGCGCTGGCGCGGCGCACGATCGGGATGTCGGGTGCGGACCTGGCGAACGTCCTCAACGAGGGCGCGTTGCTGGCGGCCCGTCTGGGGCGCGACGAGATCACGGTCGACATCCTGGAGGAGGCCACGGACCGTGTGGTGGGCGGCCCGCGCCGCAAGCACCGCGTGATCAGCGAGCACGAGAAGAAGGTCACCGCCTACCACGAGTCGGGCCACGCCCTGGCCGCGTGGGCGATGGAGGATCTGGAGCCCGTCCACAAGGTCACCATTCTCGCCCGGGGCCGCACCGGCGGCCACGCGCTGGTGGTGCCGGAGGACGACAAGAGCTTGATGACCCGCGCGGACATGATCGCGCGCATCGTCATGGCGATGGGCGGTCGTGCGGCCGAGGAGTACATCTTCGGCGAGCCCACCTCCGGCGCCAGCTCGGACATCGAGCAGGCCACCCGCATAGCGCGGACGATGGTCGCCGAGCTGGGCATGAGCTCCAAGCTCGGCGCGGTCAAGTACGGCGGCGAGGGCGGGGACCCGTTCCTCGGCCGGGGCGGTGGCTCCGGCGTGGAGTACTCGCCCGAGATCGCCAAGATGCTCGACGACGAGGTGCGGCGGATCATCGACGCGGCCCACACCGAGGCGTGGCAGGTTCTCGAGACCAACCGCGAGATCCTCGACGCGGTGGCGGGGGAGCTGCTGGAGAAGGAGACGCTGCGGCAGGACGATCTCGAGCGGCTGTTCGCCGACGTGGTCAAGCGGCCCCGCATCACCGAGTTCGACGATTTCGGTGGGCGCGTCCCGTCCACACGCCCGCCCATCAAGACCCCGGGCGAGCTGGCCAAGGAGCGCGGCGAGCCGTGGCCCCCGCCGGTGACCGACCCGTTCGCTATGCCGGTGCTGCCGGCCGACCGTGGCGCGGACCGTCAGACCGGGTCGGACGCGGGTCCCGGCCACGGTACCGCCAACGGGCGGGAGCAGACGCACGACGCGCACCCGGTCCCGGGCGGACACGGCGCCGTCGGCGGATCCGACCGGGGGGCGGACGGCAGGCCCCGCGAGTACGCGGGCTCCGATCAGCGGACCACCGCGATCCCCTCGTACGGAACCCCGCCGCCGCCCGGGTGGTCGGCTCCCGGCTGGCCGCCGCGCGGCTCGGGCCGGGCCGGCGCACAGGCCCCGAGTGGGGCCGAGACCACCCGGATCCCGGCGGCGGGGCAGGCGTCCGGCTCGCGATCCGCGGACACCTCGTCCAGGGCCCGGCAGGAGCAGCCGCGCGCGTGGTCCGCGGTGGACGGTTCGGACACCGGCTCCCGGACGCCCGCCGATCCCGCCCGCGAGCCGGTCACGGATACTGATCCGGATCGCGATGCGCCCACCGGCGGCGGCTCCCACCGCCGTGAGGACAAGGAACCCGGGTGGCGTGCGCCGTGGGAACGTGACGACTGACCTCCGGGTCGGATCCGTGCGAGAAGAGGACGAATGACGAGCACAGACCAGATCTCCGCAGTCGAACCGCTGTCGGTCACCACCGGCCGCGTGTTCGACGCCGAGCGCGCCGAGGCGGCGGTCCGCGAACTGCTGATCGCCGTGGGCGAGGACCCGGACCGCGAGGGGCTCCTGGACACCCCGGCCCGGGTCGTCCGCGCCTACCGTGAGGTGTTCTCCGGGATGTTCACGGACCCGTCGGAGGTGCTGTCCAAGACCTTCGACGAGGACCACCGTGAGCTGGTGCTGGTGCGGGACATCCCCATCTACTCCACGTGCGAGCACCATCTGGTGCCGTTCCACGGGGTGGCCCACATCGGCTACATCCCCGGCAGGTCCGGGGCCGTGACGGGCCTGAGCAAGCTGGCCCGCCTGGTGGATCTCTACGCCAAGCGCCCGCAGGTCCAGGAGCGGCTGACCAGCCAGGTGGCCGACGCGCTCGTCGACCGACTGGATCCCTCGGGCGTGCTCGTGGTGATCGAGTGCGAGCACCTGTGCATGGCCATGCGCGGCATCCGGAAGCCGGGTTCCGTCACCACCACCTCGGCGGTCCGCGGCACCATGCGCAGCAACGCCTCGACCAGGGCGGAGGCACTGGGCCTCCTGCGCGGGACGTGAGCGCGGCGGAGCCGCTTCCGCGACCCGGCCGCTGTGCGGTCATGGGCGTGGTCAACGTCACCGCGGACTCGTTCTCCGACGGCGGGCGACACCTGGCTTTCGAGGACGCCGTGGCGCACGCCCGCGGGCTGATCGCCGACGGCGCCGACCTCATCGACGTGGGCGGCGAGTCCACGCGCCCCGGCGCCCTGCGCGTCGACGAGTCGGACGAGCAGCGCCGGGTGCTGCCACTTCTCCGGGCGCTCCGCGCCGACGGGGTGCCGGTGTCCGTCGACACGATGCGCGCCCGCGTCGCGGCGAGCGCCCTGGCGGACGGGGCCACGGTCATCAACGACGTCTCCGGTGGTCTCGCCGACCCGGACATGCTGGCGGTGGTGGCCGAGCACCGGGCCCCGGTGATCCTCATGCACTGGGTCTCACCGGACGACTACCGCACCGGGGCCGGCGGCCGGGCGGACTACGGCGGCGACGTGGTGGGGGCCGTTCGCGACCACCTGTGCCGGCGGGCCGATGCCGCGATCGCGGCCGGGGTGGACCCCGAGCACATCGTCCTGGATCCCGGGCTGGGATTCGCGAAGGACGCCCGGGACAACTGGGCGCTGCTGCACGGCCTCGACCAGCTGACCGGCCTGGGCTTTCCGGTCCTGGTGGCGGCGTCACGCAAGCGGTTCATCGGCTCCCTGCTGCAGGACGCGCAGGGGCGGGTGCGTGAGGTGTCCGGCCGGGACGCGGCCACAGCGGCGATCACGGCGATCTCCGCCGTCGCCGGGGCGTGGGGGGTGCGCGTCCACGACGTGGCACCGAGCGTGGACGCGGTGAAGGTGGCCGCCGCGTGGACGTCGGGAAGGGCGGGAACCAACTGATGGCGGATCGGATCGAGCTCAGGGGACTGAGAGTCCGCGGGCACCACGGGGTCTTCGAGCACGAGAAGCGGGACGGCCAGGATTTCCTGGTGGACGTGGTGCTGTGGACGGACTTCACCGCGGCCGCGGCGTCGGACGACCTCGCCGACACGGTCGACTACGGAGCGCTGGCACTGTTCGCCCGCGACGTCGTGGCCGGGCCGGCCTGCGATCTCGTCGAGACGGTGGCCTCCCGGATCGCCGACGGGATCATGGAGATGGCGCCGTCCGCCCACGCCGTGGAGGTCACCCTCCACAAGCCGCAGGCGCCCATCCCCGCCGAGTTCGCGGACGTCGCGGTGGTCGCGACACGCTCGCGGCGGGGCGAGCCCGCCCGGGAGGTGAGCTCGCGATGACCTGCCGGGCGGTGCTGTCGATCGGGGGCAACCAGGGGGATGCGCGGGCGCTGCTGCGCGGCGTCGTCGAGGCGGCGGCCGCCGACGGCATCCTGCGGGGCGTGTCGTCGCTGTACGCCACCCCGCCGTGGGGCGGCGTCGAGCAGGACGATTTTCTCAACGCGGTGCTCGTCGTGGAGCACCCCGGCTCGCCGGGGGACGTCCTCGAGTGGGGCTTCGAGCGTGAGCGCGCGGCCGGCCGCACCCGGGACGTGCGTTGGGGTCCGCGCACACTCGACGTGGACGTCGTGGTGGCCGAGGTGAACGGGCACGCCGTGACCTCCGCCGACCCCAGGCTCACGCTCCCGCACCCAAGGGCCCGGGAGCGGGCGTTCGTCCTGGTCCCGTGGCTGGAGCTCGAGCCGGATGCCGTCCTGGACTCCGTCCCGGTGCACAGCCTGATCGGTGCACTCGATCCCGCCGAGGTCGCCGCCGTGCGACGGCTGGACGACATCCTTGCGCCGGAAAACCGGGAGGGCTGACGTGACCCGGATCGCCGTCTCCACTCTCGCGCTGGTGGCGCTCGTCGCCGCCGTGGCCGCCTACGTCCTGACCGGCACGTTCCTCGGCTCGATGCCCTCGATCGGTTTCGGCTGGGTGACGCTGGTCGTGATCGCGGTCATCGACATCCTGCTGGCCGTGCGGATCCGCAGTGCGATCTCCGACAACTCGGTCGGCCAGGACCGGAGCCAGATGCACCCCCTGACCATCGCTCGTAGCGCGGCGCTCGGGCAGGCCTCCGCGGTGCTCGGCTCCGCGGCGACCGGTGTCGGTGTGGGCCTGGGCCTGTTCTTCCTGCTGCGCCTGGGCGATCTCGCCGTGGCGGACCGGGAGCTGCCCGCCGCGGTGGCGGTGCTGGTGTCCGGCGCGGTGCTGGTCGGCGCCGGGCTGTTCCTGGAGGCCTCGTGTCAGACGCCGCCGGACGAGGACGAGCACAACGGCCTCACGCAGCCGACCTGACCCGGCCGGGGGAGCGGGTTCGGGCCAACACGCCTCAGTTACCTGTGTGGCCAGTGGTCCTGCCGCTATCATGCGGTTCATGAGTTCCGACGGCGCCACCGACAAGCCCAGGCCGGCTCGTCCCGGCCGCAGTGACGACCGGGGGCTGGCCAGCATCGCGCTCGGGCTGCTGCTGATCCTGGCGGTGGTCGCGACCGTGGTGATGATCTTCTCCGACAATCCGGTGTGGATGCGCGTCGGCACCCTCGCCGCACTGTGGGCCGCCTTCATCGGCGCCTTCCTCGTGGCACGGTACCGCCGCCAGGCGGCGTCCGAGGCCGCCCGCGTCCGCGATCTCCACACCGTCTACGAGCTCCAGCTCGAGCGTGAGATCTCCGCCCGTCGCGAACACGAGCTCGTCGTGGAGAAGGACCTGCGTGACACGGTGCGCAGCGAGACCTCGGATTCCATCCTCGCGCTCCGCCAGGAGATCGCGGCGCTGCGCGAGCAGCTCGGCGCGCTGGGCGTGACCCTCCCCGAGGACCGGTTCGCCGTGGGCGGACTCGCCCCGGCCGGCGAACTCGGCGCGGGATCGCTGCCGTCCGTGCCGTCCGAGCGGGTGGAGCCGCGCCGTCGCGTGTCCGAGCCGTCCGTCCGGCCGGACCCCGCCAGCGCGCGTGCGTACACCTCGTCGTCGTCGACTCCTTCCGCCGCTCCCACCCCGCCCGCGCCGCCGACTGCCGACGCCCCCACCCCGCCCGCGCCGCCGACTGCCGACGCTCCCACCCCGCCTGCGCCGGCGGCGGCCGGAGCGTCGGTGTCGGGCGTCGGCCCGGATGCCACCCCGAGCACCGAGCGCACCGAGAAGTTCTCCCCGGTCGACGCCGCCCGGTCCCGGACCGAGGCGCCCGCGGAGGAGCCGCGTCGACCGGAGGTCCGGCCGGCCGGTGATCCGGGACGGGCCTCCAGGCGGTCGGCGGAGACCGTGGCCCCGAGCAGCGAGCCCGCCGCACGTCCCGCCCGACCCGCCCGTTCCGATCGTCCTGCCGCCCGCCCCGCGGCCGCTGCCGAGCAGCCGACGTCGGACCGGGCCCCGCAGCCGAAGGCGGAGCCGCACCGGCAGCACGAGGAGGAATCCGTCGAGTCGCCGCAGGCGGAGTCGGTCGAGCCGGTCGCCCCGAGCGCGCCCCCGAGCCGCCACGGCCAGGGCACCGGGATGTCGGTGGCCGAGCTCATGGCCAAGCTGGGCGGGGACGACGCACCCTCGGGTGGACGTCGTCGTCGGCGCGCCGAGGACTGACGCGCGCCCCAGCCCTTCCCACGCCTTCCCGCGCGACCGGACGTGTCGCTGTGAGGTGCGCCACTGAACAGTGTCCCGGGCCTCTGACGCGACTATCCTCGCCACCGAGATGTCCGGGACCCGCCGAGTGAGTGGGCCTGGAACGGATCGAGCACTGGAGCCCTAGAGCGATGTCCGAATTCGGCGTCACCGGAACACCCCCTGCCCGACTGTCCGTCGGCCTGATCTCCGCGGGCCGCGTGGGCACCGCGATCGGCGCCGCGCTGGAGCGACGCGGGCATGTCGTCGCCGCCGCCGTCGCGCGGTCGGAGAGCTCGCGGGACCTGCTCGCCCGCCGCCTTCCCGAGGCGCGACCGGCCGACCCCGCCGCCGTGGCCGAGGCCGGCGAACTCCTGATCCTGGCGGTGCCCGACTCCGCGCTGGCCGGCATCGTGGCCGAGCTCGCCGAGGCGGGTGCCTTCCGGCCGGGCCACATCGTGGTGCACGTCGCCGGCGCCGTGGGCGCGGACGTCCTGCGCCCGGCCGCCGAGGCCGGTGCCGTGGTGGTGGCCGCGCACCCGGCCATGACCTTCACCGGCGGCGAGGCCGACGTCGACCGCATGGAGGGCTGCTCCTGGGCCCTGACCGCGCCGGACGAGACCGGGCTGGTCGTGGGCCAGATGCTGGTCATGGAGATGGGCGGACTGCCGGTCACCGTCGCCGAGTCACGCCGTGCGCTGTACCACGCGGCCCTCGCCCACGGTGCCAACCACCTGGTCACGCTGGTGGGTGATGCCGCCGAGGCGTTGGCCGCCTCGTTCTCGGTCCTGCCGGGCGGTGCCGTCGATGGCGACCCGGACGGGATGGGGGGCCAGGACGCCCGGGCACTCGCCCGACGCACCCTCGAACCGCTCCTGCGCGCCGCCCTCGACAACGTGCTGGCCTCCGGCGACTCGGCCCTGACGGGCCCGGTCATGCGCGGGGACGCGGTGACGGTCTCCCGGCACCTCGATGCGCTCGAGCACGTCGACGGCGGGATTGCCGACGGCTACCGGGTTCTGGCCCTGCGCACCGCCGACCGGTGCGGTGCGGGCCGCGACGTGACCGACCTTCTGGCCCCCGACCTGACGGAGCAGCTGCGATGACCACCACCCCCTCGGTCCGCACCGCGGTCCCCGGCCGGCCGGACACCGGCTTTCGTCGCGGCGAGCTGACGATCCACCACCAGCCGGACTCGCTGCGCGCGGTCACCGAATCGCTGCGCCGGGTCGGCAGGCAGATCACCTTCGTGCCCACCATGGGGGCGCTGCACGAGGGCCACCTGGCACTGGTGGAGGCCGCACGCCGCACCCCCGGCGCCGTGGTGGTGGTGTCGATCTTCGTCAACCCGCTGCAGTTCGGCGAGGGCGAGGACCTGGACGCCTACCCGCGCACCCTGGACGAGGACGTGGCCAGACTGGCCGGGGCGGGCGTCGAGCTGGTGTTCGCCCCCAGCGTCGCCACGATGTACCCCGAGGGGCCGCGCACCACCGTGCAGCCCGGCCCCACGGGCGAGATCCTCGACGGTGCCGCCCGCCCCGGCCATTTCGCCGGGATGCTGACCGTGGTGGCGAAGCTGCTGAACATCGTCGCCCCGCACCAGGCGTTCTTCGGTGAGAAGGACTACCAGCAGCTGGTGCTCATCCGGCAGATGGTGGCGGACCTGAACATGGACGTGCGGATCGTGGGCGTGCCGACGGTCCGCGAGGCCGACGGCCTGGCCATGAGCTCGCGGAACCGCTACCTGTCCTCCGACGAGCGGGAGCTGGCCACCACCATCAACGCGGCGCTCGTCGCGGGCACGTTCGCCGCCAAGGGCGGACGGCAGGCCGTGATCGACGCGGCGTCGGCGGTGCTCGCCGAGCGTCCGCAGATCTCGATCGACTACCTCGAACTCCGCGCCGGCGACCTCGGTGAGCCGCCGGACGAGGGCCCCGGCCGACTCCTGGTGGCGGCCCGCATCGGAACCACCCGACTCATCGACAACGTGGGAGTGGCCATCGGCACCGGTTTCCTCGCCGCCGCCGAGGCCACCGTCGCCGCCCAACACGCCGAGATGGCCCACGACCTCACCGCAGACACCGTTCCCGCCGCGGACTCCCAGGAAGGCTGACCATGCAGCGCACCATGCTCCACTCCAAGATTCACCGCGCCACCGTCACACAGGCCGATCTGCACTATGTCGGCTCCTGCACGATCGACGCCGACCTCATGGACGCCGCCGACCTGCTGGAGGGGCAGCAGATCGACATCGTCGACATCGACAACGGCGCCCGCCTGACCACCTACGCCATCACCGGCGAGCGTGGCTCCGGCGTGATCAGCATCAACGGCGCCGCCGCCCACCTGGTGCACCCGGGCGATCTGGTGATCATCATCGCGTACGCGCAGATGGATGACGCCGAGGCGCGGGCCTACAAGCCCCGCGTCGTGTTTGTCGACCACGACAACCGCATGCTCACCGAGGGCACCGACCCGGCGGATGTCCCCGAGGGCTCGGGGCTGAAGAACCCGCGCGTGCCGGAGCCCGCCGCCGTCTAGGGCGCGGGACGATCGTCATGCTTCTCACCGTCGACGTCGGCAACACCCACATCCGGCTCGGGGTCTTCCCGGTCGACGGCGGCCCGCTCGAGCGCACCTGGAGTATGCGCACCTCGCCGTCGGTGACCTCGGACGAACTCGCGTTGACCATCCGCGGACTGCTGGGGGACTGCGCGCAGCAGCTCAGTGGCATCGCCGCGATGTCCGTGGTGCCGTCGGTGACCGGGGAACTGCGCCGGATGGCCGCCGACTACTGGCCGGGCCTGCGGTCCGTCGTGGTGGCGCCCGGGGTGAAGACCGGGGTGCCGTTGCTCGTGGACAATCCGCGTGAGGTGGGCTCGGACCGGGTCGTCAACGCGTTGGCCGCCCACAGCCTGTTCGAGGGGCCCGTTGTCGTCGTCGACGTCGATACGGCGACCACCGTCGACGCCATCTCCGCGCGCGGCGAGTTGCTCGGTGGGGCGATCGCGCCGGGCATCGACATCTCCGTGGACGCGCTGGCCGAGCGGGCTGCGGCCCTGCGCAAGATCGAGGTCGTGCGGCCGCGTGGCGCGTTGGGCAAGAACACGGTCGCGGCGCTGCAGGCCGGCATCGTGATCGGTTTCGCCGGCCAGATCGACGCGCTGGTCGACAGGCTCCGTACGGACGTCGCGGAGATGGCGGATGCCTCGGTCGTGCTCACCGGGCTGCGGGCGGATGTGGTCTCGGGGGAGTCCCGCACGATCACCGATGTCGAGCCGGAGCTGGCGCTCGAGGGACTTCGGCTGGTGTTCGAGCGCAACTCCTGAGCCGGGCCTTCCTGACCCGGGAGATTCGTGCTCCGGGCCTTCCTGAGCCAGCCGATTCGTGCTCCGGGCCAATCTGGCCGGGCCTTTCGTGACCCGGGCCTTCCTTAGCCGCCGGCCGGCGCCCCCGCCTGAGCCGAACACCCCCACGCGGCGCAGAATTGCGCACCATCAGCGCGTTGAGCATCATCAGCGAGGCGACACGCCGGTGACGATCTCGCTGATGGTGCGCAACCGGGCCGGGACTCGCTGATGGTGCTCAACCGGGCCGGACTTCGCTGATGGTGCGCATTCGGTATCGGCTGCGGGGCGAATCGGCCCGCGGGTCGTGGGGCTCGTGCATCCTGGGGCGATGACAGGTGCGAATGCCTCGCAACCGGGCGGCGAGAGCCGGGCCGCGTTGGGCGGAGACGCCGAGCTCGGGGCCGCTGCGGGCGAAGACGCCGAGCTCCGGGCCGCTGCGGACGAAGACGCAGAGAGCCGGCACGCTGCGGGCGAAGACGCCGAGGGATGCGCTGTCGCGAGTCGGGAGAACGACGACGACGCGATCATCCGCCGGGAGACCTCGGAGTTCGATCGCGGGCTGTCCTTTTTCGACGCCATCTACGGCTTCGCCGTGACGTTGCTCATCGCGAATGTGGACCTGCCCGAGCCCCGGGAGTGGCGGGATCTGTCATCCCTGGCGCAATCGGGTCTGGGGCAACAGCTGTTCGGGGTGGTTCTGAGTTTCGTGGTGATCTGCGCGCTGTGGCGGGTCAACGTGCGGCTCGTCAAGCAGATGGAGGGGCTGAGCGGGCCCATGATGGTGGCCAACTTGGCGGCGACCGGGCTGGTGATCCTCGTGCCGTTCACCACAGATGCGATCAGCGACCCGGAGACGTCGGCGCTGGCGCTGCCGACAGTGCTGTACGCGGTGAACATCGCCGGCGTCTCACTGGCGCAGTCGGTGGTCTTCCAACTCGGGCGGGCCGCCGGCCTGGAGCGGCGTCACACCTCGACTCGGGAGAACAGGACGGGGCTGCTCGCGGCGGCGGTCACCCCGGCCGTGTTCGTGGCGTCGGTTCCCGTGGCGTTGACGCTCGGGGCGGGCGTGGCGCAATTGTCGTGGTTGGCGCTGGTCGTGCTGTTGCCCCTGGCCGGCCGGTTCGCCGAGCGGGCCCGACGGACACAGGACCGCGCGGACGTTCCGGTGGCGGGTCAGGCCGCCGAGCGATAGCCGGTCGTGGAGCCCGGATACCGGGTGTAGCCCTCGCGGGCCGTCGGCGCCCGTCGTCGAGGGGTGACATGGCAGCCCCGGCGTTCTCGACGGCTCCGGGGGAGGGGGCAGGGGTGCGTCCTGCGGATCTCGTGGGAACACTTGAAGTAGATAGACCGGTCTGTCTATTATTGCGGTCATGAACACGCGACGAATGCCCCCGGCCGGCCCGGCGGCATCCACGCGTGCACAGCACCGGTGTCCCGGGTCGGCAGCGCCCCACACGACCGCCACCGAGACAATCCACCGGGAGAACACCATGAGCACCACCTCTGCGACCGCCGTCACCACCCTGTCCGCCTCCGACTACCGAGTGGCCGTGCGGGCCGGCGCCCTCGTCGTGGACATCCGGTCCCGCGCCCAGCGCGAGCGTCAGGGCGTGCTGGCCGGGGCGATCGCCGTCGAGGCCCGCCCGGTCGTCGACCTGCTCGACCCGTCCTCGCCGGCCCCGCTGGCCGCGGTCGCGAAGGGGCGCCCGGTGGTGCTGGTCAGCGACGACGGACTCGACGCCGAACTGTTCGCTCTAGAGCTGTCCTCTCGTGGCGTGCGGGGCGTCCGCGCCGTCGACGGCGGCTACGACGCTCTGCGGGCGGTCCACGCACTGGCCCTGCTCGC
>DWWG01000189.1 GCA_019119875.1 Candidatus Dietzia intestinigallinarum
CCTCGCGGCCCGGCGCTCGGTCAGGAGCCGGTCGGCCCGTGCACCGGCGCGATCGCCACACACCGCGGCTCGCGCGGATTGCGCGGGTCGAGCGCGTTCAGGACGTAGTCCGCGGCGCGCGGGTCGGAGGCCACCGCCACGTGCTCGGACAGGTTCTGCTCGCAGCCGTCCTGGACCACGACGTTGGTCGTCAGCGGGCCGTCGACCAGTCCCGAGGTGTACGGCAGGACCGCCTCGTCGTACCGGGTCGCCACGTTGAGGTAGTGCACGCCCGGCGCGTACGGGGTGCCGCCCTCCCACAGTTCGCGCAGCAGTTGCGAGCCGGGCAGCATCGGCATGACGGGCCCCGCTGCCTGCTCGGCGCGTGCGCGGTCGCCGCCGGTGGAGCCCGTGAGCGCCCGGTCGACCAGCGCACCCCCGGTCCCGTGCCACAGCGGCGCGATCGAGGCCACCGTGTGCACGCGGCCGGGACGTTCGAACTTGGCCACGAGCCCCGACACGAGCGTGCCCTGGGAGTGCCCCACCAGATCCACCTGCTCGGCGCCGGTCGACTCGAGGACGCGGTCCACGAACTCGGCCACCTGCGGCGCCGAGACGCCGCGGATGTCGGAGACCCCGCCAACTTCGGTCAGCGGCCACGGTGCCCCCGGGGTCGCGCCGTAGGTCAGGGTGTAGACGCAGTAGCCCTCGTTGTGCAGCAGGGGTCCGTAGGTGGCCCAGTTGGTGGTGCCGCCGCCGAGCGTGCCGTGGACCAGCACCACCGGCCGGGGCTTGTCCGCGGCGGGCCTGCACGACCAGTCGTTGGCGCCGGGCAGCGCGGCGCCGGGTTCCCCGAGCGCGAGTGCCGCGCCGGAGAGGAAGTGGAAGGTGACGGGGATCGGAGTGCGCGTGGCCGGGTCGGTGCGCGTGGCGGGGTCGGTGCCGGCGCCGCTCGTGTGCCCCTCGGCCGCGTACCCATCGACCGCGGGATCCTCGGCCGCGTGTGCGGGTCCCGCCCCGGACAGGGCGACGACGACGGCGCCCACCAGCGCCCCGGCGACTCGGGCGGAGGCGACACGACGAGTTCTCATCTGCCCATTAGGCCACGTCCGGTGATCATCGGGAGGTCCTTTGCGTAGATGATCCCCGGCTCGGCCGCCACGACCGCCTCGATCGAGTTGACCAGCCGCATCGCCGTGACGAGCATCCCGGACACGTTGTGATCGCCGTGTTCGTCGTGGTGGGTGAACTCGACCCGCATCTCGGGTTGGCCGGAGATCTCCACGCGATAGCAGCCGTCGCCGCGGTCGGGCCGCGGCCAGTCGGGCGCCTGGTCGTCCGCCGTGCGGGTGACGTGCTCCAGGATGACGCGGTCCTCGCCGTCGACCTGTCCCACCACCTCGAACCGCATTGCGGCCTGCGTCCCGGCGGGCACCTCACAGGCCAGCAGTGACAGGTCGCGGTCGGCGGCGACCCGCTCGTGACGCTCGACCAGCGGCTCGTCCAACGTCACGTCGAGCGCGGCGGCGATCTGCCGGACCACCGAACCCCATCCGGCGGCGAGCATCCCCGGACGCAGCAGCGGTGGCAGCGTGTCCATGGACTGACCGAAACCGAACAGGCGCCGCATCGTCTCGCCCTGGTGGTAGACGGAGTAGTCGGCGACCTCGCTCACGCGGATGAGATCGATCCGCCGGGACAGGCTCGTCATGGCCAACGGCAGCACGTCGTTGGCGAAGCCCGGGTCGATGCCGTTCACGTGCAGCGTCGCCCCACCCTCGCGGCCGGCGTCGGCCAGGGCGGTGATCATCTCCTCGCCGAGGGTGCCGTGCGGGTACTGCAGCAACACCGGACCGGAGGCCACCACGTTGATCCCGGCGCGCAGGAACTCGGTGAAATCCTCGATGCCGCCCATGAACCGGGTCTCGGTCTCGGCGGTGTACAGGATCACGTCCGGCTCCAGCGCGAGCAGGGCGGCGCGGTCGTCGGTCCCGACCACCCCGAGATCGCGGTCCATCCCGGCCAGCCGACCGGCGTCGACCCCGACCTTGGCGGGGTCGGAGACGAACACGCCCACGAGCTCGAGCTCGGGCCGGGCGTCGATCGCCTCGACCGCCATCCGACCGAGGTACCCCGTCGACCACTCCACAACCCGAATCGTCATGGGTGGACACTAACCGCACGCGACCGCCGGGAGAACCTGTTTCACCTACTCGGCGACGTCCCCCGTTCGGCGACGTCCTTCACCGACTCGGCGTCGCGGGACCGACGACGACCACCCACGTGGGCTTCCGCGCGCATCCGTTCGCTCATGTGCGGGTAGTGCAGCTCGAACGCGGGACGCTCGGAGCGGATGCGCGGCAGCGTCTCGAAGTTGTGGCGCGGCGGCGGGCAGGAGGTGGCCCACTCGAGCGAGTTCCCGGCGCCCCACGGATCGTCGACCGTGACGATCTCGCCATAGCGCCAACTGGAGATCATGTTCCAGATGAACGGCAGCATCGCGATGCCCAGGATGAACGAGCCGACG
>DWWG01000190.1 GCA_019119875.1 Candidatus Dietzia intestinigallinarum
AACGCCGCGGCCCGAGCCGCCAACACCCAACGCCGGGAAAAGGCCGCACGCCAGGCGCGGGATGTGGAGCTATCCAAGCACGAACCCGGACTGGGTCTGGGGTTCCTGCCGATCCGTATCAGCACCAAACCCGACATCGTCGACATCCCCGCCCACCGCCACAGCAACTGGTGGCACACCAACCGCCACCGCTACACAGACAGCGTCAGCGGACTCGAAAAAGCCCTACACGCCGCCCTGGGCGACCTCCTGGGCCCACCACCACCCTTCTGACACCGCCCCGACCGCGCCCCGCCGGGCACGCCCCCGACCGCGCGCGCCACGGACCGCGACCCACGGGCAGCGCCCCGCCGGGCACAAGCCAGCGGGATCAGCAGGCCAGAGGAACCGGTCGGTCAGGTGCTCGCTGCAACGTCCCCGCCATCGTGGATCTCGTCGGCCGAGAGCTCGCCTCTCGCAACGAGTCCCGCCTCGGTGGACAGTCGACGGTCGCGAAGGAACAGGGTCAGGATGAATCCGACGGCGGCGATAGGTACCAGGTACAGGAAAGTCGGAGCCATTGCCTGCGCGTATGCGCTGACCACCTCCGAATGCACCTCGGCGGGGAGATGCTTCATCGTGCTGGGCGTCAGGTCGTCGGCGGAGAACCCGTGAGGGAGCTGACCGGCAGGGATCGACTGGAAGACCGGCGCGAGCTTGGAGGCGAGCTGGCTCGTGAACATTGCGCCGAACAAGGAGGTACCGATCGCGGCGCCCATCTCCCGGAGGAAATTATTCGTCGAAGTCGCGGTACCCACCGCGGTGGGAGCGACCGCGTTCTGCACCGCGATCACGATGGTCTGCATCACCAGGCCGAGGCCAAAGCCGAGAACGAAGATCATCGCCCCGAACAAGACGATCGACATATCGCCCTTGAGCTGGGTGAGCCAGGCGATGCCCGCGGTGGTCACGGCCATACCGACAATCGGGTAGATCCGGTACTTGCCGGTCTTGGTGATCAGCAACCCCGACCCGATGGCCGTGATCATGAGACCGATGGTCATCGGGAGCATGTACAGGCCTGAATCCGTGGGGTCGAGACCGCGAGCCATCTGCAGGAACGTGGGCAGGAAGGACAGCGCGGCGAACATCGTGATCCCCAGCACGAAGGCGATCGACACCGAGACCGAGAACACCCGGTCCCTGAACAGGTGCAGCGGAACAAGAGGCTCCGCGGCCCTGGTCTCCACCCAGATGAACAAGACGAACGCCGCGACAGTGAACGCCGACAATCCCAGTAGCCACGGGCTCGACCAGTCGTAATGGCCGCCGGGCACGATCGAGGTCCAGCTGGTGATCAGAACCACGCCGGAGGTGAACAGGACCAGCAGGAGTGTGCCCCAGACGTCGAAGGGACGTTGACTGCGCTGGGAAGGCAGCTTCAGCGCGAACCAGGCGACGGTGAGCGCGATGATGCCGATCGGAACATTCAGCCAGAAGACCCAGCGCCAACCGGGGCCCTCGGTGAACCAGCCGCCGAGCAACGGGCCGGCCACGGCGGCGATGCCGAAGATCGCCCCCATCGGGCCCATGAACTTGCCGCGCTCACGAGCGGACACGATATCGGCGATGATCGCCTGGGACGAGATCATCAGTCCACCGGCGCCCAGCCCCTGCAGCGCCCGCCACGTCACCAGCTCGGCGAAACTCCCGGACAGGGCCGACCCCGTCGAGCCGATCACGAAGATCGTGATGGCGAGGAGGAACGGCCACCGCCGCCCATAGAGGTCGCCCACCTTGCCGTAGACCGGCATCGCGACGGCGATGGTCAGCAGATAGGCCGTGACGATCCACCCTTCGTGGGCGACGGCCCCCAGATCACCGACGATCGTCGGCAGAGCTGTACTGACGACCGACTGGTCGAGCGATGAGAGAAACATCGCCCCCACCAGAGCTCCGAAGATCACATAAACGGTCTGCCTGTTGAGCTTGACCTCGGGTTCGTCGTCCACGGCGCTGGTATCAGTCTTCTGCGATGTCACACCACGACCGTATATGGAGACTCTCACTTTTGCCGCCGGAGGGTATGGCGGCAGGTGGCGCGGTCGCACACTACCGGCTGCACAGGATCCCGGGCGGCTCACCGGATGTGAGGTGAGCCGCCCGGGATACAGGTCAGACGAGCCAGTCGTTGGGGGCGAACAGCTCCGCGTGGAGCCGCTCCTCGTCCACGCCGGCGGAGAGGAACGCCGGGCGGATGACCTGCAGGAACCCGCTGGAGCCGCAGAGGAAGACGTGCGCGTCGGCCGGGACGTCGACCACGGACAGGTCCATCAGGCCCTGGTGGACCGCACCCGGACCGGTGACCGATTCGCCGCCCGCCTCGTACCAGGTATGGACCTCGGCGTCGGCGAGCATCGACGTCTCACCGGCGACCTCATCGGCCAGGACGTGTTGGTCGGGCGAGCGGTCGGCGTGCAGAACGATCACGCGGCGAGTGGCCTCGTCGGCGACCAGCTGGGCGAGCATCCCGAGCATCGGCGTGATCCCGATGCCGGCCGAACACAGCACCACCGGAGCGGTGTCGGACGCAGCGTCGGCCCGATCCAGGACCAGATCCCCGAACGGGAGTGTGACCTGCAGCTCCGTGCCGACCCCGGCCGTCGCGTGGAGCCACCCGGACACCTCGCCGGCCGGGCAACCCCCGGAGGTCGGGTCGACGCGCCGCACGCCGATCCGCCAGGTGCCGTCCCCGGAGGCCGTCGAGAGCGAGTACTGGCGCAACTGACGGGCGCCGTCGGGCAGGACCACGCCGACCGAGGTGTACTGGCCGGGGCGGAAGTCGGGCAGCGGCGCCCCGTCGGGCCCGGCGAGGGTGAACACGGCGACAGAGTCGGTGACGTCCTCGCGGGCGATGACGGTGGCGGTCCGGAAGACATCCCCCGGCTCGACCTGCGCCTCGGCATACAGGCCCCTCTCGAAGTCGATGAGGACCGAGGCCATGATCCAGTAGACCTCGTCCCACGCCTCGGCGACCTCGGGCGTCACGGCGTCGCCGAGCACCTGCACGATCGCGGCGAACAGATTGTCGTGCACGATCTGGTACTGGTCCGGTGTGATGCCCAGGCTGGCGTGCTTGTGGCCGATGCGCGAGAGCAGATCGACCGGGCTCTGACCGTCCACGAGCATCGTGGCGAACGTGGCGATCGAGGCGGCCAGAGCCCGCTGCTGGGCACCGAGCTTCTGATTTCCGCGGTTGAACGTGTCGCGGAGCAACTCGGGGTGGTTGCCGAACATCAGCGAGTAGAACACCGGCGTGATCTCGTCGATGTGGGCGCCGATGACCGGCAGTGTCTCGCGGATGACAGGGACGTTGTGCGGGGACAGCTCCCGGGGGTGCGCGAGGATCGACTCCAGGGAGATCAGTGACGTGCTCATGACAGCCTTTCCGGATCGGCCCCTACGGGTGTGGAGGCGCTGAATCTGAGCCTGCCAGAACACGACCTTCAGATGCGCATTCAGCGCGTGTGAGTTCGAATACCTACTTGAGCTGGGTATTTACTAACTACATATGTAGAGCATCAGAAGTGCACGTCAAGGTTGGTTCGCAGTGCCCGTTTGGGGCATTGCTGGATCGCGGCGATGGTCCGGGCGGCCAGTTCCTCCTCCGCCTCCTCGTCGATCGAGGGGCGCAGCACCGTGGTCTGGAAGTCCGGTTCGTCGGGCACGGTGAAGACCTCGGGGGCCAGCTCGGCGCACCGGCCGTAGCCCTCGCAGTCGTCGGTCACTTCAACGTCCATCGGGGCCTCCGGTCGGGGTGAATCGGGGTTCGAGCGTGAGGAGGACCTGACGGGTGGGGGAGTGGACGATGTCGTTCACGGTGAGCGGGTCCAGTGTGGTGAAGAACGCCTCACGGGCTTCGGCGAACGCCCGGCGGAGGCGGCAGTTCCCGGCCAGCGGGCAGGGCTGGTCGCCCTCGCATTCGACGGCCTCGCCGGGCCCCTCGAGCGTGCGCAGCAGGGCTCCCACGGAGTGGTGTCGACCGGCGTCGGTGATCCGGAGCCCGCCGCCGCGCCCCCGGCGGGAGGCGATCACCCGCAGGTCCACCAGGCGCGAGACGATCTTGGCTATGTGGCTCGGCGAGGCGTTGACGGAACCGGCGATCGCGCCCGCGGTCATGCGTTCGCCGTCCCGGTCGCCCACGGCGAGGAGCATGAGCGTGCGCAGAGCGAGATCGGAGTGGCGCGAGATGTTCACGGGTCCATGATCGCACAAATGCGAAAATGAAACTCGCATTTGGGGGTGTTCGGGATCTGGTGGGTGCCCGGGGTCAGTGGGAACCCGGGGCCTGGGCTGCCCGCGGTCTGGGGAACCCGGGACCTGGCGCGCGGTGTCAGACCCAGTCGACCAGCTCGATCGGACCGCCCCCGCCGCAGCCCTCGGGGATGAGCGCCAGGGCCGGCGCACCGGCCAGGTCGGCCAGGTGTGCGGTCCGGACCCGTCCGGTCACGGTCCAGCCCCCGGCGCCGTCGGGGCGCGCGGGCAGAATGCGCGAACGGCCCGCGGCGGCGAGCTCGGCGAGCCCGGGCACCGTCACCAGGACCGGGGTCCGCCGCCGCCCGGTGAGGGCGTCGACCAGTGCGCGTCCGGTGGTCGCGGCCGCGCACACCGCCGCCAGCGGGTTACCCGGGAGGCCCAACAGGACGCGGCCGTCGGGAAGCGCCGCGACAAGCTGTGACCCGCCGGGCCGCACCCGCACGCCGTCCAGCACCACCTGCGCCCCGACGCGGGCCAGGGCGGAGCGCAGGTGGTCGGCCACGCCGCGGCCGGTGGCGCCGACCAGGACCAGGACATCCTCCCCGGACCCGCTGCCGAGCAGGGCGGCCATGTCCTCCGGGGTGTCCGGGCAGTGCCGGACCGCGTCGCCGCCGGAGGGGACGGACGATGCCGCGAACCCGGCCCGCGCCTGCGCGAACCCGGCCCGCGCGAGCACGCCGGCGAGAAGTGGACCGACCGTGTCCCGGATGCGCCCCGGGGGCAGCGGCGCGCGGGTCGTGGCGGGCAGGACCTCGTCGCCGGTGGTCGCCACAACCGCCCTCAGCGGGCCCCGCACCCGCACCCCGTCGACACCGGCCGACAACGCCGCCGACGCCAGGGCCGCGTCGAGCGTCGTTCCGGCCTCGGCGAGCACGACCCCCGCGGGCCAGTCCTCACCGGCCGGTCGCAGGTCGTTGGTGGCGCCGGCCTCCGGGCGGGCCGTCACCGTCGAGACGCCCTCCGGGGAGTCGGAGATCGAGATCAGTTCGTGCCGCAGTACCCGGTCCGTGCCGCGGGGGACGAGGGCGCCGGTCGCGATGGTCGCCGCGGTCCCGGGCTCAAGGGCCGCGGGGGAACCGTCGCCGGCCCGCCGCGGGACGCCGGTCAGCCGCCACGGCCCGGGCCCGGCCAGGGCGTAGCCGTCCATCGCCGAGACCCGCTCCCGGGGCATCGGGTCGGCCGCGACGACCGGCTCGGCGAGCACCCCGCCCACCGCGTCGAGAGGGGCGCGGAACGTCGCCGGGGCGACGGG
>DWWG01000191.1 GCA_019119875.1 Candidatus Dietzia intestinigallinarum
CGGATTCGGCGACCTCAACCAGCACGGCCCGGAGTCGATCAAGTTCTACTCCAAGGTCAAGACGGTCACGCAGCGCTGGCCCTCGGGCATCAAGGACGGTGCCGAGTTCGTCATCCCGACGATGGACTGACGTCGGTCACCGTAGGAGAGGAACAGTGATGTTCACCCTTGACGACGACGACAAGATCATCGTCGACGCGGCCCGCGACTTCTCCGAGAAGCGGATCGCGCCCAGTGCACAGGAGTGGGACGCGACCCACCATTTCCCCAAGGACGTCCTCCGGGAGGCGGCCGGGATGGGCATGGGCGCGACCTATGTCTCCGAGGACGTCGGGGGCAGCGGGATGCGCCGCCTGGACGGTGTGCGCATCTTCGAGCAGCTCGCCCGCGGCTGCCCTTCGGTGGCGGCGTACCTGTCGATCCACAACATGTGCGTGTGGATGATCGACGAGTTCGGCACCGACGAACAGCGGCGGCAGTGGATCCCGAGGCTGGCGTCGATGGAGCTCTTCGCGAGCTACTGCCTGACGGAGCCGGGCGCGGGGTCGGACGCCGCGGCGCTGCGGACCAAGGCGGTCCGGGAGGGCGACGGCCCGGACGCCGAGTACGTGCTCACCGGCACCAAGCAGTTCATCTCCGGTGGCGGCCAGTCGGACGTCTACGTGGTGATGGCCCGCACCGGTGAGGCCGGGGCCAAGGGCATCTCGACGTTCATCGTCCCGGCCGATTCCGAGGGGCTGAGCTTCGGCCCGGACGAGCAGAAGATGGGCTGGAACGCGCAGCCCACCGCGCAGGTGATCATGGAGGGGGTCCGCGTGCCGGCCGCCAACCTCATCGGCGGCGCGGACACCGGTGGCGAGGGCCTCGGCTTCACCATCGCCATGCGGGGCCTCAACGGCGGACGCATCAACATCGCGGCGTGCTCGCTGGGCGGCGCCCAGCAGGCGTACGCGCAGGCGGTGGCACACCTGCGGGACCGCGAGGCGTTCGGCGGCGCGCTCATCGACGAGCCGACCATCCGGTTCACGCTGGCGGAGATGGCGACCGAACTCGAGGCCAGTCGTCTCATGCTGTGGCGTGCCGCCGCGGCGTTGGACGCCAAGGAGGCCGACCACGTCGAACTGTGCGCCATGGCCAAGCTGTTCGTGACCGACCGGTGCTTCGACATCGCCGACCGGGCGCTGCAGCTGTTCGGCGGTTACGGATATCTATCCGAGTACGGAATCGAGAAGATCGTGCGAGACCTCCGGGTGCACCGCATCCTTGAGGGAACCAACGAGATCATGCGCGTGGTCGTCGGCCGAGCCGTCGCCGCGCGCGGACTGGGAGCGTAGGACATGAACAACGGTTCGCAGACGGTGGCGTTCCTCGGGCTCGGCAACATGGGCGGGCCGATGGCCGCCAATCTGGTCGGGGCGGGCCACGAGGTCCGCGGCTTCGACCCGGTGGAGGCCGCCCGGGAAGGCGGCCGAGAGGCCGGGGTGACCGTGTGCGCCTCGCCGGCCGAGGCGGTGGAGGGGGCGTCGGTGGTCATCACGATGCTGCCCAACGGCTCGCTGGTCACCTCGACGTACGAGACCGTGCTTCCGGAGGCGGAGAAGGGGACGTTGTTCATCGACTCGTCCACGATTTCCGTCGACGACGCGCGGGCGGTGCACGCCATGGCCGTGGAAGCCGGGATGTTGCAGGTCGACGCCCCGGTCTCCGGTGGTGTCAAGGGTGCCGTCGCGGGAACGCTGGCGTTCATGGTCGGTGGCGAGGACGAGGCCTTCGCCGCCGCGCAGCCGGTTTTAGAGCCCATGGCCGGCAAGGTCATCCACTGTGGTGGCGCCGGTGCGGGGCAGGCTGCCAAGGTCTGCAACAACATGGTCCTGGCGGTGCACCAGATCGCGATCGGTGAGGCGTTCGTCCTCGCCGAGCGGCTCGGTCTGGAGCACCAGGCCCTGCACGACGTGATCACCGGGGCGACGGGTAACAGTTGGGCGCTGCACACCAACTGCCCGGTTCCCGGCCCGGTGCCCACCTCCCCGGCGAACAACGACTTCACCCCCGGTTTCGCCACGGCACTCATGAACAAGGACCTGGGGCTCGCGCTGGCCGCTCTGGAGAGCACCGGCACTGTCGCTCCGCTCGGTGCGGCGGCGGCGGCCCTGTACGACGAGTTCGCGCAGGACAACGGTGACAAGGACTTCAGCGCGATCATCACCAGCATCCGCGAGTCCGCGCGGAGCTGACACCACAAGGAACTGTCGGGAGAGATCACAATGTCCACCCTTCGTCCCAAGGACTCGGATGCCGTTCTGGGCGCCCTCCGCAGAGTCCGGCAGGAATCCGGGCTGCCCATCGTGTTCGCCGGGGACGCTGACGGTGAGACGGCGAAGCTCACCCGCTTCATCGGTGCCCGCACCAACTCGATGCAGGGGCTGGCCGTGGCCAAGGGGCGGGGACTCGGTGGCCATGTCATGGTCTCCGGCCGCGCGGCCGCGGTCCGCGACTACGAGGACTGCGCCGGGATCACGCGACACTATGCCGATGCCGTGGAGCAGGAGGGACTGCGGGCGATCATCTCGGTTCCGGTGATGGTCTCCGGGGTCGCCCGGACGGTCCTCTACGGTTCGGCGCGGGTGGCCACCCAGCTCGGTGACCAGGTGGCGCGGACCTTCAACACCGTCGCCGCCGAGCTGGCCACCGAGTTCAAGGTTCGTGACGAGGTCGATCGTCGTCTCCGGATGGCGGACCTGGCCGCGGCCGAGCACGGGGTGGGGCTGGAGTCGACCGACCGTGAGCAGATCCGGATGCTGCACGGCGAGTTGCGGGCGATCGCGGCGGAGCTCGGCGACCCCGCGCTGCGTGAGCGGCTCCTGGCGGCCGGTTCGGCGCTCGCGGGTGTGGGGCGCACCGCCGACGCGGATGACGGTCCGGTGCAGGGCACGCCGGTGCTCTCCCCGCGCGAGGTCGACGTCCTCTCCCAGGTGGCGCTCGGGTGTTCCAACGCCGAGGTCGCGGCGCGGCTCGCGCTCTCCCCGGAGACCATCAAGGCGTACCTGCGAAACATCGGCGCCAAGCTGGGCACCCGGTCCCGGATGGAGTCCGTCGCGCGGGCGCGGTTGCTCGGCGTGCTGCCCTGACCCGGCCCGGGTGCCCCGTACGGCCCGCACCGGCCTGACAGGCGGGGTTCGCGGCTGTCGGTCATGAGCGCTCCTGCGGTGTGCGGGCTGTGGCCGCACACCGCAGGGCCGAGGGGGTCGGCGCGCTTTCTGTCACGTCGCCACGGCGGTGTGGCTCAGGTCACCGGCATCCACTTTCGGGTGTATCGGGTGTGGCGCGCCTCACATACGTTCTCTTCAGTCGACGTACACGCGTCGGTCACCAACGTCAGCGCCGCAGGCTCACGGCCCGGCGACACTGAAGAGGACTGGAGTTGTCTTGACTGCCACGAATTCGCCCCCCGGGGACTCGACGCCACAGGCGACGGGCGAAGCCCCGGTTCAGAAGAAGACCTCGCTGAAGCGGGTCGCCGCGGCCTCATCGATCGGTACCACCATCGAGTGGTACGACTTCTTCATCTACGGTACCGCCGCCGCGCTGGTCTTCCCGTCCCTGTTCTTCCCCGATCAGAACCCGGCCACCGCCACCCTGGCCTCCTTCGCGACGTTCGCGGTGGCGTTCTTCGCCCGCCCCGTCGGCGCCGCCGTCTTCGGTCACTTCGGCGACCGGATCGGCCGCAAGCGCACGCTGGTGTGGACGCTCATGATCATGGGCGTGGCCACCGTGTTCATCGGCCTGCTCCCCGGCTACGAGACCGGTGCGTTCGGCGCGTTCGAGAACGGCATCGGCATCGTCGCGCCGACCCTGCTCGTGCTGTGCCGCTTCTTCCAGGGCTTCGCCGTCGGTGGCGAATGGGCCGGCGCCACGCTGCTCACCGCGGAGTACGCACCGGAGGGCAAGCGCGGGCTGATGGCCATGTGGCCGCAGCTCGGCGTGGCCTTCGCGTTCTTCCTGTCCTCGGGCACCTTCCTCATCTTCGCGCTCGTCGCCGGTGACGGTGCCGACATGGACAGTGCGTTCATGCAGTACGGCTGGCGTATCCCGTTCCTGCTGTCCGCGGTGCTGGTCCTCATCGGCCTGTGGATCCGTATGACGGTGGAGGAGACCCCGGTCTTTAAGCAGGACCGTGACCTCGCGGCCAGGGAGACCGCGCCCGCGACCCTGCCGTTCGCCGATGCGATCCGCTTCCAGTGGAAGGAGATCCTCATCGCCGGTGGTGCGCTGACGTCCCTGTTCTCGCTGTTCTACATGGGCACCTCGTTCCTCACGAACTACGCGACCGCCACCCTCGGGCACTCCCGCCCGTTCGTCCT
>DWWG01000192.1 GCA_019119875.1 Candidatus Dietzia intestinigallinarum
TCGCCCTCGGCCCACGCCGCTGCGCGGGAGGCCAGGACACGGCCCCGGTCGGCGTCGACGCTGCCGTTGATGGAGACACCGACGCCCGCGGGAGTCGGGTCGACGGCGAGGACCGCGGCCGCCAGATCGCCGGCGGTGGCCACGCGGGCGGTGTGGACCCCCACGACGTGTCCGCCCACGACCGCGCCGATACGCGTACCGCTGCCGCCCATGTCCACGACGACGCCGTTCCTCATCACCACACCCTCCGGTTCCCTACGATCATTGTCTACGCAATTCGTCGCGGACGCCCGCGCAGTGGATTCGGGGGCAACCGGCGGTCGAAAGTGTGACAGTAGTAGGTGGTCGGGCTTCAGCCGGTCGGACGTCCGGTGGATCCGGCCACGTGGGAGGGGCAATCTCCCGAGGAGGCTTTCATGGGTCAATGGCAGGGTGACGAGGGAGAGCGGCACGCCGCGGGCGCGCCCGGTGGCGGTGGGCCGCGGAGGGGGCCGGTGCTGCTGCTCGTCGGTGTGCTCGTGGGCGCACTGATCGCACTGGGGTCGTTCCTCGTGGTGGACCGCAGAAGCGATGACGCGGCGCCGGATGCCGCCGCGGTGTCCTCGACACCCGAGACCACCGCGCCGTCGGACCGGGAACACGGCGACCGGCCGCCCACCACCGAGCCCACCGCCCCGCCCACTACCGAGCCCACCCCGACCTCGCCCGAGCCCGAGCCAGACCCCGAAGCCGAGCCGGAACCCGAGCCCGAGCCGACCAACGAGCCGGACATCATCGTGAACGGTGTCAATATGATCGCGCCGGCGGCGGGAACCTACTACGGGGTGCTCTCCCAGCGCGGTACCGCGCACTCGGACCGCGATCTCAGGGTGGCGATGAGCTTCTCGTCGACGGGCTCCTACGTCGAGTACCCGTCACTGGGGTGCAGCGGAACCCTCACCCCGACCGGGAACCGGTCCGGGGCCCGCGTCTACCGCGAGACCATCACGTCGGGGCAGTGCGACCCCACCGGGACCTGGTACGTGACCAGGGGATCCGAGACCGAGATCTCCGCGGAGTATCGACCGGAAGGGGACGATCACGTGGTGGAGGGCCAGCTGAGCAGGTGAGTCGACTACGCGCCGGTCAGCACCGGTGACGGGGTGACGACGGCCGGCGCCACGGTGGTGGTGGCGGACGGGGTGTCCGCGTAGGGCACCGGTGCCGTGCAGTACTGGTCGACGTGGCAGCCGGGACGGGTGGCGTAGAGATCGTCCAGCGTGGCGAACGTGTACCCGCTCTCCCGGAGCGAGTCGATGATCATCGGCACCGCGTCCACCGACGTCTGGTGGATGTCGTGCAACAGGATGACGTCCCCGGGTCCGGTGAGGTCGAGGACGTTCTGCGTGACCGTGGCCGAGTTCCGGTACAGCCAGTCCTGCGGGTCCACCTCCCACAGCACCGGGTGCATCCCGTGGGTGGGCGTGACGCCGGGGGTCCACGCGCCGTAGGGCGGACGCATGTACTTGGGCGTGTAGCCCAGCACGCGGTGGATCTCGGAGTTGGTGCGGGCCAGCTGATCGGTGACCGCCGCCGGGGACATGGCGGCGAGGTTCGGGTGGTCCCACGTGTGGTTCTCCACACCCATGCCCAGGCGTTGCATCCGCTGGATGATGTGCTCGTTGCCCTGCACGAGCGACCCCAGCACGAAGAAGTTCGCGGGGACCCCGCGTGACTCCAGGATGTCCAGCAGTGCGGGCGTGGAGTGGGGATCCGGTCCGTCGTCGAACGTCAGGACCACGCACTGCTCGACCGCGCAGTCCGGGCCCGGGGGCTCCTCCACGATGGTCGCGATGGGCGGCGGCAGGATGTCCTCCACGCTCGAGGCCGACACGATGGCGAATCCCTTTGGTGCGATGCCGGAGACCATCACGGAGGCGACGGCGCACAACGTCAGCAGGCTCGCGGCGAGGGTGGCGCGCTGGGCCGGGCGCCGACGCGACCGCCCCGCCCGTGCGGTGCGGGTGCCGGCGATGTGCTGCGGCTCGGCGCGCGGGGGCTCGGCGCGCGGAGACTCGGCCGGTGGGGTGGCCTGGTCAGTGGGGGAGGGGACCGCCGGGGCGGACGGTGTGAGAACCCTGGCAGGGCGCGCCGTGGGGCGGCTCCGGAGGGCCACCGCGATGCCTGCCAGCAGAATGCCGAGGACGGCCGCGGCGAGGGGGAGCCGTAGGCCACCGGGCAGCGTGGGGCGCCGACGGGGGATGCCGAGGCGGGGCTGATCCCGCTGTTCATCGCGTGCTTCGCCTGCCACTGACATCCCGCCTCGTCCGACTGTTCCCGACCCGCGACCCGGGCCGGATCGCGCCACCGCGATGACCATAGTCCACGGGTGTGACATTCCCCGAGACGGGATGGAGCGATTCCTTATTTCGCGGGCAGTCGATTGCTCGGGCGGCCGATCTGACGCGCCGCCGCGCGGGAACTCACGGGCGATCGCGCGGGCCGGGCGCTCAGGGGCAGCCCACCGCGTGCAGCGCGAACCGGTCGCCGGCGCCGAGCTCGGTCCGGAATCTCTGCATGCGTCTGCTCGTCATGATCTCGTCGCGGTGGTCGGCGGCGTGGCCGACGCCGACGGCGTGCATCAGTTCGTGCAGCGAGAGGCTGCGGCTCCACGGATCGCCGGGGAAGGAGGTGATCTGCCCCGGTTTGAGCGTGACCGAACCGCGGAGCACCAGGCCGTTCGGATAGGCCGCGACCCCGCCGACACCCGCGACCTCGGGGTTGCCGAACATCGGGTGGTCTCCGTAATAGACGGAGATCGTGCCGTCGGCGTCGCGCTGGTCCCCGGTGCCGGGGCCGGCGTAGCGCAGGGGCAGCCCGCTGGCGATCGCGAGCGTGTCGACGGCCCAGATCAGGTCGCCCTCGCTGCCGGGTGGGGCGTCGAAGGTGTGGACTGGGATCTCCCGGGTACACGGCCAGTGCGTGATGTTGCCCTCGGTGGTGGTCTCCACCTCGTAGTCGACACCGCGGGTCAGTCCTGCGGGAGGGGGGAACTCCTCCGGTCGCCGGGGCGCCCACTCGCCGTGGCCGGGCTCGGGGAGTGCCTCGATCGCGGGGTACGGGGTGACGGCGGCGGTGTCGTCGTCGTCGGATCCGAGGAGTCCACCCTCGGCGCCGGACAGGCGCGCGGCGCCGTCTCCGA
>DWWG01000193.1 GCA_019119875.1 Candidatus Dietzia intestinigallinarum
GACGGTCGAGGTCCCAGGAGCCGCGGGCGTGCCCAGCAATCGGGGTACCACCAGGAAAGCCGAGCCCACGAGCAGTCCGATCAGCACCACGATCACCACCGTGAGAACCACCACCAGCGGGGTGGACATACCCTTCTTCGCCGGAGGCCCGTACCCGTACGGCGGCGACTGCTGGTACTGCGGCTGAGGGACCGGACCGAACTGGGTGGTGCGCGGATCGTCATGGGGATCGGATCGCCGGCCGTCCCACCCCTGCGACGGGTATTGGTTCATGACACTGCTCTCTGGTGACGGATCGAGTCCGAATATCGACCGACTTCGGAAGAAGAATCTTATGTCAGGACCGTGAAGGGCGCCTGGGAGATCGGAATCATCGTCGTCGTCATCGAGACAACCGTCGGCGCGCCGTATCCCCAAGCCCCCGAGGGGGACGACGACCAGCCCCGGTGACCACCGTCGAATCCCGGGTCGCCTCACCGGGATAGGCGATCTCGAACCCGGTCGGCGCTGCCGGCCACTGTTCAGCTGCCGGCCACTTCCGGGACAGGTGCCAGGCACCCTCGCCGCTTAGCCTTCCGAGGTCATCCTCACAGCAATCATTATGGAAAGGTCCCTGATGAGCGTGCGCACACTCACCTACGCCGCCCTGGCGGTCCCCCTCGTCGCAGCCGCTGCCGTCGTGGCGCCGGCGACCGCCGCGGCCGCCGAGCCCGCCACGGCTGCGGACATCGTGATCAACGAGGTCGAGTCCAACGGCGACCCTGTCGGAGACTGGGTCGAGCTGGCGAACCTCAACACGGAGCAGGCGCTCGACATCTCGGGCTGGACGCTCGTCGACGACGACGCGGACCACACCCCCATCGTCTTTCCCGCCGGCACCGTCATCGAGTCGGGCGGCTACTGGAGCATCTACACCGACGAGACGCCCGAGGGATTCGGCCTGGGCGGCAACGACGCGGTGACTCTGCGGGACGCCTCCGGCACGATCGTGGACGAGTTCGCGTGGAGCGGACACGCCGCGACGACCTACGGTCGGATCCCGGACATGACCGGAGAGTTCGCGGTGACCGGCGAGCCGACCCGCAACGCACGTAACGTCGCCGCGGACGAGACGGAGCCGGTGGTCACGTCGCCGTGGCCACACGACACCCTCTCGATCGAGCCGGTCGACCTGGGCGGCGACTTCGCGCTGGACGACATGTCGGGTGTCGACATCGCCTCCGACGGCACCGCGTACGTGGTCAACAACGGCACCGGCACGCTTTACGTACTGGACTTCGACACCGCCACGGACGAATACTCGATCGCGCAGACGCTGGTCCTGAAGTACCCCGATGGCACGGGCCTGCCCGACGACGAGGGCGTGACGGTGGGTCCGGATAACGCTGTCTACGTGGCCACCGAGCGCAACAACGACGACTCGTCCACCAGCCGTCCGTCGGTCCTGCGCTTCGAACTGCCGACCTCGGGCGATGCCACCATCAACGCGACGCACGAGTACGACCTGTCCGAGGTCACCGGCCCGCTCGGCGCCAACGGCGGCCTCGAGGCCGTCGAGTACATTCCCGGCGTGTGGGGCGGGGTGTTCGCCGTGGGCGTCGAGCAGACCGGTGACGTGCACTTCGTCACCCTGGCCACCGACGGCACCTTCTCCCTGCGGCAGACCTTCACCACCGAGCTCGACGGCGTGATGGCGCTGGACCATGAGGTCGGCGACGGAGTGCTGCGCGTGTTGTGCGACGAGGTGTGCGACGGTCGCTCGATCGCGATGACCTTCGACGGCACCGAGTTCGTCACCGACGGCACCCTCTACGCCCGTCCCGCCGGAATGTCGAATCTCGCCAACGAGGGCTACGCGTCGACCGTCGACACCATCGCATGTGAGACCGGTGGGACCGCCGAACGCGCCCGCTACCTGTGGGCCGACGACGCGGGCCTCGACGGGATCAGCCTCCGCGGCGCACTCGCCGCGCCGCGCGGATGCGACAGCGATGACGACGACCCGGTGTTCGGGTCACTGAACCTCGGCTCCCTCAACGGCGGAATCGATCTGTTCGGTTCGCTGGGCGACTTCGGTTCGACTATGGACATCACCGCCCAGAGCGTCGCCGAGCTGGCCCCGCTACCGACGGCCTGACACAAGCGAAGCGTATCTCAGCGGATGTAGAGGTCCCGGTCGTGACCTGTCACGACCGGGACCTCGTCCGTGGACGATCCCGGTCAGATCTGTCGCGCCGCGCCCTCACTGCAGTGCAGGCGGCGCCTCCGCGTCCCATATCCGCGCGTAGAAGTCGGCCACCATCGGCCACACCGCCTCTCGCGCCTCCGATACGCCCGAGGCAATGGTCGCGTCCAGAACGAACTCATGCGGGATCACCCGGCCGGCTCGATCCGTCCGCCCGAGCGGGTCCGGGAAACGCAGCGCGGCACGTTCTCCGAAACGCGCAAAGACCTCGTCGTCGCTACCGACACCGTCGAACACCTTGTCATACTCGAGCAGAGGGTCCGCGAACCCACCGCTGTAGACGAACCGAAAGCCCCAGTGCCGGCCGCGGGTGGCCCAGACGAGGCTCATGCTTTGCTCCGGATCAGCACACGGGCCTTCTCCGCGGCGTCCAGGTCCATCTTGAACTGGCTCAGCGTCATACCCACGGCGTCCCCCTTCGCGCGGGAACGCTCGTTGAACTCCTTGAGCTTGTCCGCCGCCACCACCGCGATCTCAGCGACCACCTCGGTCCCGACGAACTTGGCGACGAACTTCGCCGGCTTGTTCCTTCCGCTCGACCTGAGCAGGAAGCCCGTGAGCACCGGCCCGGCCCCTCGCAGCATCACCTCGAGCACCCTGCCGGGGATCTTGAAGTTGTTCGCCCATCGGGCGTACCTCTCCAAAGGCAGCACGGAGGCGATCGGGAGGATGAGATCGACGCCCTTGCGCTGGGTCATGACGATCTTGCCGGGCTCGAACTTGGCTGACGAGAGCAGCAGGAAATCCTGACCGATGTCAAGTGCCTCGTCCGCGACGACCATCGACCGCAGTTGGTCCCGGAGCTGGCCGATCTCGCCGCCGGCCTTCTCGATGACCAGGTCACGGAACCGGTAGACGTCCGTGTCGGGGAGCAGATCCGCCTTGGTCAGCGCGATGATCCAGATGCGAGGGAATTCTTTGAGCGGCTTCCCGTCCCGCAGCAGACCGCTCTTCAAACCGAGAATGCTGTTCTTGAAGTTGGTGAAGAGCAGTTTGAGGTAGCGCTCCTCCTCCCCCTCGTTGTCGATCAGCCGTTGGGCGTCCACGAGCAGCAGCGCAACATCTGATCCGAGCAGGGACCGGAACATCTCCAGTCTCCGGTGTTGCTCCTCCGCACCGTACGGAGAACTCTCGAACCATTCACCCGGGTAGTCGTGCCAAACCAGGTGGAGTCCCTCGACCTTCCCGGCCTTGTCCTTCTTACCGCCGGCCGGGGTCCTGAGGTGAATGCTGAACTCGTGACTGTCGCCCTTGAAGCGATTCAGCGACGGCACCTTGGTCGAATCCCGCATCGCCAGGTACAGGCGATGAAGCGTCTGCCCTTTTCCCTGGTCATCGGCTACGACGGTGTAGTGGTTCTCCTCAATGAAGTTCGGCTCCTGCATGGCACCGTAAAACGACGAGAGAAGCACCGTCTTACCGCTCCCGGACTCGCCGAACACCGCGATCTGCTGCTGCAAGTTCTTGCCGATCTTCATCTCGCCGTCCTCACCGACTGTGCGTGTCCCACCACCACGAGCACATCCGTGGCCCGGGACAGGCCGACGTAGATGCGCTCGCGGACCCGGTCCATGTTCTCGCGGTGATTGCACACGAGCACCACCGCGGGCCGCTCGAGTCCTTTGAACCCGAGCACGTGGCCGTAGAAGATGTCCTCCCCGCTCCAGAACGTCTCCCAGTAGGCATCGCTTCCCTCGTTCTGGAGCTCCACCTGCATCGGGTGGCGCGACCCCGTGGTCAACAGCGCCACGTCTTTCGGCTCCCAGCCCTGATCCAGCAGACGCATCGCCTCGTCGTCGCCCACAGCGACTGGGTCCTCGCCCTCCGCGAGGTCCACGTACCGCACGTCGGGCCCGACCCCGCCACGCAGCTCCATCGGCTGCCCGACCAGCGGGAGGAACTCGGAGGCGATCTGGCGGGTGTTTCGCAGGTTGTGGTCCAACACGAGCGGAACCAGGTCGACCGGTGGACGTCCGGTGCGCTGGAACACGCTCTGTCCGGCGTCACCGACGATCATCAGGCGACCGTTCTCACGATCACGTAGTGCACCGATGACCGGTCGCCACCAGTCGTCGGCGAAGTCCTGGGCCTCGTCCACGATCACGGCGTCGAACTTCTTGCCCTCGGGCAATCCCTCGACGAGCTCGGCCATGAGTCGCGGGAGCTCGACCTCCCACCAGTGGACGGTCTCCTCCGACCGCACCCGCTCATCGGGGCCGACCGGGGCACCCCATTCGACGCCGAGAGCGTGGAACTCCCCCACGTAGGCGGGCTGCTCGCGGCGCCTCCACCCACCGGTGACCCGCCTGAGATAGCTGGCCAGGCCGTGCGAGTAACAGATCAGGGCCACCCGCTGGCCATCCCGCGACAACCGTCGAGCCTGTTCCAGTGCGAGGAAGGTCTTGCCGCTGCCCGCTCCGCCGCGGATCTCGACGCGCGGCAGCGCATCGACGGCACGGAGCAGGACCGACTGCTCGCGGGTCAGCGCATCGGCGATGTCTGCGTTCTCGGCTGCGCGGGCCACCACGTCACGCTGTGGCAACCCCCGGCCTCCGAGCACCTCCGCGAGTCGATCGATCGTGGCCGGAGCCAGGAACGGTCGATCCCGGGGCCCGGAATCCCGCGCGAGACGGTAGGCGATCATCGCGAGATCATCCAGCTGGTCACGGTCGGCGATCCTGTTGCGTCGGATGTCGGGCAACGCGAAGTCGTCCGGGATTGACATGTGCGGGAACACCAGCATGTGAGTCCAGCGCTGGAGCTGGTCAGGCCACCGCGGGTCGGCGCTGACGAATCCGCGCAGGGCATAGAGAGCGTCGCGGCACTGGGTGACCGGGTCGATGACGTACGTCCTGGTCCCGCTGCCCTGCACCCACTGTCCGTCCTCCACGGTGATCTGCCCGGCCTTGACCTCCATCGCGACGATTCCCGCGCCGGGGATCGCCACGAGGATGTCGACCTCGTGCTCCTTCTCGTCCGTGGAGACACGCTGCCCCACCACAATCAGGCTGTCCTCGGACAACTGCTCGCGCAGCGTGTCGACGACCATCTCCTCGGACGGGTGACCGTAGACGGGGTGGGCGGGAATCACGCGGGCCATGTACCAGGGATACCCCAGGTCCTCTCACCTTCGTCGGACGGCCCTGACCACGACGTCGTGCACCGTTGTCACACGACCTCCGGGGCCACGCATCTCACGTCACGTGCCCGGCAGGTCACACCTCCTTTCAGGATCCAAGGTCGCCAGATCGGCCCGCAGCCAGGTGATCCGGTCCTCCACTCCGGTGTCGCTCTCGACAGCGTGTCGCCCGCCGGCACGCCCACTCATCCCGGCTCCACCGTCCACCCCGAGGTCATCTGCCGGGCGAGATCCGGCAGCCGGGCCACCAGCCGATTCTGCTCGGCCCTCGACCTGAACTCCACGTTCAGGAACCGAGGGGCCTCCTGCGGCCGATCACGGACGAGAGAGCGGAACGCCGGCACCAGATCCTGCTCGATGTACTCCCACCGTGGCTCCCGATCCGCCCAGTTGAACGCCGGCAGGGGAGTCCGCACGACCACGGGGCGCCCTCCGACGTCCGCACCGACGGCCAGCGGCGCAAACTCGCCCAGTGTCGACGCTCCCGGCACGTCGGGTGCTCCACCGACCGTGGTGACGTAGGTCAGTACCCGCCCGAGGTCGCCCCGTCCGGCGGCGGTCGCGTCCCATTGATCGGCGATCACCTGGTTCTGTTCCCGCGACGCCATGCGCAGCAGCGCTTCGGACCGCCCGTCTCGCGCCCCCTCGTCGAGTAGACGCCACGCCCGGATCACGTAGTCGTCGTACGCGTCACCAGCCGCCATCTCCTCGATGGCCGGCATCCCCTCCGCAGCGTAGGCCTCGTGCATCGGCACCATGTCCATGAAGATGTTCCTCTGCATGACCAGTAGTCGACGCAGGTACCAGTCCACGTCGGCATGGCGCACCGTCGGGCCACGGGTGGCGAGCAGATGCACGTCGCCGGGCATCTCCCGCGCCAGTTCCCACGGCAGGCCGGCGAGCGCCCCACCGGCCGCGGTGCCCAGGTCGTTGACGCCGGGCAACGTCAGCAGTCCCCCGATCTCGTCCAGGTCCCAGAAGCCGGCGGCGAAGGACATGCCCGCCAGACCGGCCATCCCCGCCCACCAGAAGTCGTCTCGACTGTTGTAGAGCCTCAGGTAGTTGACGTACACCTTGTCGACCGTGTCCAGATTGGCCGCCAGCCCGCGCGCCGGCTCCCAGTCGTGCAGGTCGATGTTCGCGTTGGCCGCACCCACCGCGAGCCAGTACTGGCGGGCCAGCGCACTGTAGCGTGCCGGGTCCTCGTCCGCCGCCCGCGCGGCCCGGAGGGCGTCCCCGAGCTCGCGGACGTCGGTCGGCAGCCCGCTCGCGAATCCGCCGGCAAGTTCCCCGTGCGGATTGTCCTCCACCACGTCCAGATAGGACACGTGCAGCCGGGCCGCCGCGGCCGGGGCCACGGCGATCACCATCGCCACCGCAACCACCAGCGCGGCGATGTGCGCCCCGACCCCGTACCGCCTCCGACGAGTCATAACACCCCAACCGGTAGTGATGGAGATCACCCTAGACCGGGGCGGGGGCGACCCGCGCGGGAATCTCCGACCCCGTCGCCACCCCGACCGTGCGGCACACCACCGCCTGCTGCCACAATGAACGGTGTTCAGGTCGATGTGTGACCACACCTGCTGCAAGGAGTCCCATGAGCATGCCGATCGACACGGGCCACGCCCGCAGCGCCACCCGCGATCTCGCACAGGTCG